>CAZLIO010000571.1:0-3069 GCA_964559025.1 uncultured Pirellulales bacterium
CCAATCACAAAAAGTGATTGCGCCCAACAGTAACCCACTGTATAACTGAAGAAGCAATTACCGCTCCCTTACGGTCGCGGCTCTGTTTTGGAGAAGCGCATATATTTTTTTTGATCCATATTATCTGTCTATTCCGGACAACGCAGTTTTTCTATTGGAGTAAAGGGGGTTGTACGGCCTGCCCATCTTTCTGTGCGAGCTGCTGGGCCGGCTCGTAAGTTCCATAGAAAGGGGCATTGGCATCGAGCCAAATATAGAGCCGCCGACGAGCCTTTTTCGATAAGTAAACATGCTTTGTGTGTATGGGGTCCTTTAGCACCTTCAGTAGAGGACTGTGGTCCGCGCCAATACGTCCGGGTCTGGTAACAATCTCTGTAATTGTACTGCTGCCCCATTCATACCATCGGACATACGGTTTGAGACTCTCATACGATTTACTAAAGGTCCCGGAAGGCTCATATGTCAACACCAACCGGCTCTTCAAATCACCGGATTCGCCATCGTGACATTGTACGCAATGCTTGTTGAGTACGGGCTGGACAAGTCTGGGATAGCTGAAAGGACGAGTTCCATCCGGGCCGGGTTGAATCTTTGATGGTGGTCGCTGTAGGGCCAGAAGATTTTTCTGGTTAGCCGGGGTTGTATCGCGGGGTTCATGGCAGCCGAGGCAACTGCGGCGCTCACCGGGCTGCAGATAGGCGATGCTGCGCATGCTTTGAACAGCCCTGCCTGCCTGGTCAACAGCCTGGAAGTACAGCGGTTTACGGGCAGGGGCGCGGAAATATGCCGAGCCGTCGGACTCCACGGGAACTGTACCGAGCATCATACGGGCACTTTCTGCGTTCGCATAGCCGAGGCGCGGCTTATTGGCGATATGCGTGGTTGTTTTTGGGAACACCTGGAAGATTCGGAGCCGGCGGATTTCTCGATAGGCCGGTAGGGGAAAGAGACTCTGCCGGACGTCCGTGAGCACAAATTCGCCTTCGTCGCCGAGATTTTTATCGAGCGTTGAGGGAATCTCCGGTGGAACCGAACGCCGGGCAAAGGGAACCGGGTACATACAAGAAATGTCAGGGTCGCGGTAAAGCAATTCCAGGTTGCCAAAGCGGTCGAAGTAATAGAGTGCTGTGTATGTGTCCCGTTTGACATCAGGCCCCATCCCCGGAAGAGGGTCGAAGGAAAAGGCAAGCAGAAAATAGTTCTCCGAAAGCGGCCAGGGGCTGTGGCAATAGCTGCCCGGCCAGCCGGGGGCCTCAGGAAAACATATCTCCGGCGTCAAGACCTCAATCGCCTCGAATTCATCCTGGCCCGTCAGGGAGTCCAGCTTCCAGCGGTCAGGATTGAAGATGACTAACGAGCCGCCTACATTGGCATGATGAGCGCCCGCAATAAAAACGATGCGGTTCGAGCCTGGTATGCCTCGCGGCTGAAAGCAGGCGTTAATACGCTGGGTATAGTTGCCAAAAAGGATGCTCGGATTAGTACCATCCGGATTGCTGACCCAAAGTCCGTGGAAGTGCGCTGCCGAGCGGTCGACGTAGTCCCAGCGGGAATATACGATTCGCCCATCGGCGAGTACGGAGGGATGCCATTCGTTTGTTTCGTGGAACGAGAGCGTTTGTATCGCGTCTCCCCGGGCGTCCATACGATGCAATGTATAGCTCGGCAGCGGCTCCCAGGGGTTATGGCATCGGCCGAAACCTCCACGACGAGCTGACATAAAGGCGATGTCACCATCAGGCAGCGGACAGGGATCGAAGTCATCATTCGGGCCGTTGGTAAGCTGACGGAGATTTGCTCCGTCGGCGTCCATAGCATAGATATGAAAACATCGCCGTTCGGACGAGTAATATTCCGGCTTGTTCGGTGCCCGCTCGGCAAAGGCGAAGTAAATCGTTCGGGCATCGTAAGACAATGCGAGAGTTGTATAATTTCCTCGCGGCAGCCGACCGTTGATAAGGTCACGCACCTTCAAAGACCGGCCGGGCTCTTCGAGCACGTAAACGCCTCCGCCTGCGATGTCCCCATAATCGTAGAAGTACCCGAGATATTCATGGAGCATCTGGCAGATGAAGCGGCGACGCTTCATAAAAACAATGGGTTTTGAGGCGATAAGGGGATTTTTCAGCGCCAAATTACGTGCGGTAGAACGAACCTGTCGATACAAAGCGAATCGGGCCGGCTTATCCAGTGAATCCACCGTATTTACCTGACTTCGCAGTCGCTCAAGGGTAACAGCCTGGGAAGTGATATCCGGCCCTGCGGGCATTTTGCGAAGGTCGTTGAGAAGCTCCTGGGCACCCTTATATGCATCACGCACGGCGGCGGGTTCGTCAAGCGTCCGGTTTCTCCTGCGCTGCTGAGCAGCCCAGTCAGCCTCGACCATTGCCCGCAGTGCTTCTGCGCCGGTGGTGTTATCCTGAGCTTTTGCGGCTCGACTGAGCTCGCCGAAGTCAAAGAGGCTTTGTAGAAACAGCCCTGTTAAGACTAAGATGACCCAATATCTGCGTAGATTCATAATGGTCATAATACTCGATTTTGCTGTCTAATCCCAGATTATTCTGTGGGCGTAACCGTCAAAAAGATTTTCCTTGACGGGAAGGTGTCTGATTTGGTATAAACGGAAATAGTAAACCCAGCTCCTGCGGCAGGGTCTGGGTAAAGCTTGTGCCTGCGCAGTCGGGCATCTTTGGCTTTGAAGCCCATCCAGCAGGCGCAATTCCAGTAATTTTACGAACAGAGGAGGACGCGTATGATACGAGGTATCGAATTGTAATATTAATTTTATGCTTCGCAAGTGAGTTTTTTCACATTTCAATTAACAATGTAGCGGTTTTCTGAAGGAAGGAGGTAGTAACAAGCCGTAAGGTATTTTCTGATTTCAATATGTAATTTTCACATAAATAGTGTCTTGATGCTTAGCGAAAATAACGAGTGATTTGGTGTGTGGCCAAATCAGGATTATCTTTACTTCTAATAAAGGAGAATTATTATGTGTAAGAAATTGATTTATCTGGTTTCTTTTATTCTTGTCCTGAGCGTCTCAAGCAGCGTGTGCGCTGATTTGGT
>CAZLIO010000572.1:0-3067 GCA_964559025.1 uncultured Pirellulales bacterium
TGAAAGAGGTGACTTTTTGAAGAATTCTGGCATTTAACAACTCACTAAGATGGGGCTAAATTGAACACTGAAAGGAGGTTTGTCACTGCGTCATACATGGCAAGCATAGTTTCATTTTGCGGCCAAGAATCTATCCAATTTCGACTTCACCAGCATTTTGACCATGCCGAATGTGCTCAGTTTTCCTCGCTTCTTCCCGAGTTTTATTAATGTATGATGAAAGTCACTGGGCACGTCCGGTTGTTCGGCTTTGGGCTTACGCTTGAGTGCAAGAGAATCGGTAGGACAGGTACTGACGCATAATCCACAGCCAATACAACGGTCTACGTTCACAATCGCCGTATCGGCCTCCAGCCGCAGAGCTTCCGTTTGACAGCGATTGATGCAGGTTCCACATCCCGAACATGTAGATGTGTTCGTAGTTAACACAAAGGGCGTAGAAACAATTGAGGCGGGTTTTGGATGGCACTTGATACTTCTAAGTACTGCACAACAACACCCGCAGCAACAACAGAGGAATGCTGCTTTCTTGGAATTACTGGGCTGCAGTACCAGCCCAAACTCATCGGCTTGTTTAAGAATATCCAATGCTTCTTGCCGGTCAATTAATCTGGCCGTATCACGATGTAAATAGTAATCGGCAAATTTACCAAACTGCAGGCATGTTTCTTCAGGTTTGTCACAACCCTTGCCTTTCATTTTCTGATCCCGCCGGCAGATGCATGGGGCTACTCCAATTTTGTCATGGGCGAGGACTAGTTTCTCAGCCTGCTCATACGACATTACCTCTCGCTGAACTTCTATGCTTATATTGACGGGAACGGTGCGCAGCTGAGGTGTTTTTTCCCAGAGATCCAGATTAAAAAATGTGGGCCAGTATTCATCCATGTCCTTAGCAAATTCGGAATCAAGATTATTTACCTGCCACTCCCATACGCCTGCAGCAAATTGAGCAGCCTGATACTGCGGTGATCCATTCTCAGGATATATACAAAAAATGAGGCCTTTCTCGACCATTTTCGCCAGACGTTGTTCAGCATCCTCACGACTAATTCCGACACGGTGGGCAATCACCCGTGATACTTCTGGAATCAAGGTTAGGTGTATAGCTAACTCGGCCTCTTCAGGTGTGAAAAGCCTCCTAAGGATTCGTAATTCAACACCACTCTGTGTAGAAGGAAAACTGCCCGGTAGATTGTCGAAATGTTGAGCTAATCTCTTATAGATATCCATTATCATAACCTGTTTTTGCCGAGGCCCAAGTTTGTTTTCCAAAGCTTGAAGTGTCTCAAGAAATCGTTTCAATAGGTCTATATTCAGAAAGTGTGGATTAGGCTGATTGGCTATGTGTTTATAACGTGAAGACTGCTTGGCGTAGTGATGAGTAAGGGTAATAGAATTTGGAGCCTTTACAGTAAATAAGAAATCATCAGGTACACTGTCGGAGTATATTTTGACAGTCTCAATATTCGGCAACTTTGCTCCTGAAGGGAACAGACTCCAAAACCACTGGTCAATTTCCACTGTATTGTAATGCTTAGCGTAGTCTATTAAATAATCATATGGCTTGTAATCTTTCTCGGCTTCGTAGATAAGTCCCCTCCAGGAATCATACTTCCAGGAACAGGTTCCAATTCTAAGGTTGGAGTCATAGTCTGAGAGGCTTTGTTTCATTGCAGACTCTTTTGATTTTAATCTTTAAGCAGTTTAGCAAAGTCTTTCGCCTTTAGTTCCCCCAAGCTATCCACAATAATATCCGCCGCGGATAGGGCCGATCGATCCCGAGTCGTGGTCACAGCAACGACGGGCATTCCGGCTGCTTTGCCCGCCTCGACACCTTGGACCGCATCCTCTACGACGACACAGCAATCTGACGGTAGCCTAAGTTTTTGGGCGGCCTTGACAAACGTCTCCGGTGCCGGCTTGCCTTCGATTACCTCCTCGCCGGTCACGCAAGCATTGAAATAATCCCATATCTTCACACGTTCCAAAACCAGGTCCAGATTAGCCTTCGGCGCCGAGGAACCCACAGCCATAAGAAAACCACTCCTTTTCAAATCACCGAGTAATTCACCAACCCCCGGTGGCAAGATAAGGTTTTCCGCAATAAGCTCTCGATAACGTTCTTCTTTCCACTGCGAGAGCCGCTCCACCTCTTCGGAGGAAGTGCCTCGTCCGGCAAATTTCGGAATTATCTGGTCATTCCGCATGCCGAAGGTTTTGTAAAAAAAATCATCCGACATATCAAAGCCCTCCTTTTCGGCCAGGTCATACCAAGACTGTTTATGTGCCCAGCCGGTATCGACGAGCACTCCATCCAGATCGAAAATCACACCCATGTGGCTGTTATCTTCTATCATTTGCTTTTTTCCTCTCAGTAGTAGTGGATTGAACCATAGTCATTCTCCTGACTTCCATATATTATTTCAGGCTTATTCTGGTATAGATAGAGTATCCTGTTCTTTGCCCGCTATCAAATTCGGCAATCCTTCTTCAAGTTCCATATGCTCGGTTAAGCCCTGTTCGATTTCTGTAAGAAAACGGCTTGGTTTCATAACCACCAAGCTCCGAGAACGGTTGCGGTAAAGCTGAGGAACTACAAGATACAACTCATCTTTAGCCCTGGTCACAGCTACGTGGAACACTCGCCTTTCCTCTTCCAATTCCTCTTGCGTATTTATAGCCAGATCAGTAGGAAACCTTCCATCTGCCAGCCAGGGGATGAACACAATAGGCCATTCCAATCCCTTTGCCTGGTGAACGGTGCTAAGTATGACAAATTCTTGCTCGATTGGACCGGTTACAACAGTCTCACCAGAAAATTCTCCGGTTAAGGTGACATCGGCTAAGAAGGCCTCAACAGTATTATATTGGGCGGCAAAGTTAGCTAACGCTCGAATGTCCTGTTTGCGAAGTGCAGCTCCATCGTAATGAGAAACAAGATAGTCGTCGTAGCTGTGTTCCATTACCATATCGATTACCTCTGCTGGGGAATTTAGTTTTTTCAAATCCTTGATGAGCTTCACAAAATCCAGATAAAAAGGTCTTGTACTGGTAGGCAGCAAAC
>CAZLIO010000573.1:0-3066 GCA_964559025.1 uncultured Pirellulales bacterium
ATCCAGGTAACTGAATTCTTTGGAGTTTGCATCGTAGCCGGACAGAGCACGCCATTCGTTGAGCGTCATATCCTCCTGTACTACTCGTATCGTTCCATCTCCGGCGGCCACGTAACGGCTCACGTAGATATGCTTGCCCGCGTGGGGATTGTAGAAATAGTTGTTGTCCGATTGGCCAAAGCGCACATCATCGTAATTCATACGGATCAAGAGCGTTTTCTGCTGCGCATTAGTGGCGAACATAATGTTCTCCAGCACGGCATTATCGACGAGAGCCGTTCGTGCTCCATGCTTGCCGGAGAGATACACCTGCCCTTCTCCATTGCCGTACAGAGTGTTCTTTTGTATGAGATTGGACGGCGCCCAGTGCAGGAACACGCCGGCCATGTGCGAGCGTATGACTGTATTCTGCTCAATGATTCGATTGTTGCCCTCTTCATCAATATAGATGCCGGGCGCGGAGCCGGAATACCTTTCGATGGTCACGGGCAGTCCTTTATCGTACTTGCGATCCATTGACAGGCATCCAATCACATCCTCAATGATGTTGTGATGAATGTAGTCTTTCTCGGGTCCCTCGTAGAAGCTGCCCATATAGATGCCGCCGGTATCTGACAGGGCCAGGGCGACTTTGGTGATATAGTTGCAGGAGACCTCGCGACCGAGCGTGTGCCCGTCGAGGTACAGGGCGGTGTAGCCCGTACGGTCAATCCTGTTGTTGTACACCTTAGCGAACGGTCCGCTAATATACACGCCGTGGCTCGGGCCGTGCATCAGATCATCGCCATAGTGTTCCACTCCGGTGGCGTAAACATAGTTGCCCTCGACGCGGCAATACGAGGCGTCACCCCCGACGCTGATGCCGCGAAAAGAGGAATGTCTGACTGTGTTGTTAAGGATCTGGTTGTTGTTACAGATCCCGCCGGTACTCTGCAGGTAGATGCCGAAGGTGAAGGTGTGATCAATGGTGTTGTTCTCAATCGTCATATCGTTTGCCCGGTACAACCAGATGCCGTAGGTGTACGCATTGCGCATGGACAATCCGCGCACGATATTCCAGGAGGTGTCGTGGTACGTGCGTACGCAGTAGCGCCGATATGTGAACTCCACACCCTCCGCAACATCGCCTTTGGGCCACAGGAAGATTTTCTTCTGAGCCGGATCATACGCCCATTCTCCCTCCTCGTTGATCTCGCCCACGATGTTGGTGATGTAATACCCGAAGTTCGTCGAGATCTCAAACCGGGGGCTAGTAGCCAAGGTTACTACTCCTCGGGAAAAGCCAGTAATGGGGATCTGATCGAGATGATACACGGCTGTTTTTATGTGGCATACCGAGCCGACAAAATAGCCATCAGGCTTGGATAGAAAGCTGTCGGAGAACATCTTGTCGGGGTCCTGAATGTTCATTGGATAGCTCCATCCCGTGTTCGGATATCGTGAACGATTCAGCAGCTCGCCATTCTGAAAAACCTGTCTGACGGCAAATGTACTATCCGGGTGGGATTGCACCAGGGCCGCTACGTCCGCGACGTAGATGTGCTCCCAGTACGGATTCCCATCACAATCGCCGGGGCCGGTGCACCTCTGCCAGTCTGTCACGGGTTCTGCCGCGTTAATTATTACCTTGCCTTCATTTCCGGGATAAGCCATAATCTTTATGGGTTTCGCTTGCGTTCCGCTTCTTGTTAGGATTACGGTTTCTCTGTAAGTCCCGGCCTTTATGAGCAGAGTATCCCCCGGTTGCAGCGATTGTACTCCTCTTCCAATCGTCTTGAACGGTCGGGCTTCGGTCCCGGGATTGCTGTCACTGGCACCACGCTTGCCCCCGTCAACATAATACGCTGCGGCCCAGAATTCATCCGCCGACATGGTAGTGAAACTCCAGACGTCACCTTTATGCGTCACGGCGCCGTCGAACTCATCTACGCGCCAGTAATACGTATTGTCGAATTCAAGCTCGCCGAGGTAATACCGGCTCAGCGTCTGAGGCGTCCCCCCCACAGCATCGTCCACGGCCTCAGGATCGTCGCCGAAGTACACTGTGTGCATCGCGGAGCCGAGACCGGACGCCCACGTGAGGGTCACGTACGTGTCTATGAGTTCCTCTCCATCGGCCGGCACGGGATGATAGGCCTTACAGGGGGGAACGAAGAAGCTCCACACGCTGCCTCTATGTTTGGTCACACCGTCGGTTTCCACTTCGTCAATCCGCCAGTAATACGTCGTGCCCGGAACAAGTCCATCCGGATAGGGGAATCCGGTGAGGCCGACAAGAAAATATCTTGAGGTCTGGTTACCCTGGAAGGTGCCGCCTGTGCTGTTGTTCACATCGTCAAAATTGTCGCCCAGATACACATCATGAGAAACGGCGGAATCACCTGGAGACCAGCGCAGGGTGACCCATGTGTCCTCATGTGTGGCGCCATTGGCAGGACTGGGACGAGACGCAAATGGACAGGAGGCCTCACCCCCCAGCATAATAGTCTGAATCTGGCCTTCCGGAAGGGCTTGATTGTAGATGCGGATATCATCTAGCATCCCTTGAAACCTCCATCTGACGCCATTAGCCGGATACTGATCGGCGCCTATATACAGATCACCAGAACCTGGGTTGAGAGGGAGTGTCGCTCTGCTCTCGGAATCTAATACGCCATTGATGTATATCTTGTTGGTCGCGGTGCCTATGTCGAACGTACAGGCAATGTGAACCCACTCATTATCCGGGACGGAACTGAAAGATGTCAGACTTTGGTTGGCTACATCTCGTCCGCGCCAGTTTATCCTTCTTGCCGGAGCCTGGTCGTCGAGCCGGATGGCATAGTTGGATTGCCAACCTGCTCCGCTACCGTCAGATTTGCAGATTACCTGATCTGGAGGCACGCCGCCGTGCAACCACAACGCCACTGTGACCGCGTCGTCGATCATGAGACTCTCGCTGTGCGGCACTCGAATGTAACCGGATGTACCATTCCCCTGCCATGCGCCGCCCAGCCGACCTTTTACCCACTGAGAATCGCCCTGGATGGTGCCATCGTTGCCATTGCCGCTCGAGTCAATGGCAAT
>CAZLIO010000574.1:0-3063 GCA_964559025.1 uncultured Pirellulales bacterium
GTTTGTTTTCACCAAGTGTCCAATTGGATTTATTTTCATAATCCTTTGTTATAATAGAACTTACGTTCATTTGACTTTTTCGGAAATTGGGGCAGAAAGTCAAAGGAGTAGTTCTCGGGGGTAAACTCCAGGGAATGACAACGTCGCCCCTTCGGCTGCGTTCAGGGCAAGCTTAGCGGCGACGGCTAAACAAAAATCCCAGGTGAAACCTGGGGCTAAAAAATAAGGAGCTTCAAATGAAAGGCTACATGAACCCAGCCCATCCGAGGGGCTGGATGAAAATCGCCTGGGCGGCGACAATCCTCATTCTCCTCTCGGCTTCAATCCTTCCTTCGACTTCGCTCAGGATGGTGAGCCTGTCGAACCATTACCCGCATTCCGGGCCCTTCGATGGAAGAAATTTCAAGGGAAGAATTGCTTTTAGCTCTGACGGGAATTATAATGATGAGGATGACTGGGGGGCTTTTCCTGTTGCAATCGCCATGCTTGACTCATTCGGAGCAGCAGAGAAGTTAGTCCACGTTGATTATTGCAATATACTTGCCAAGAATGATTCACGATTTTACAGAGAAATGGTTGAAAGTGTCCTGGGCTCTGCTGAGAGGTACAATATTTCCCGTTCAATTCTATTCGACTGCCAGAAAGATTTGGATGGGGCCGTTGACAGCATCAAAAATGCAATCAATGCCTCCTCGGCTGATAATCCACTGTATTACGTATTAGCAGGCCCGATGGAAGTGCCCTTTCTCGGCATAGAAAAGTCCGAGCCCGACAAACGAAAGTATGTCTATTGCATTTCCCACAGCGGGTGGAACGATGGTTATACCCGTGACGATCAGGAACTGCATAAGCACAATAAACGGGACGTCATACCTTCCGGGATCAACTGGATCCAATGTAAGGACGGCAATCGGAACCTTGCCCGTCCCGGTGGAGTCGGTAAGAAATCCACGCCCGAACAGTGGAGCTTATACCATTGGCTGAGGGATTCGAGCGATTTTAGGCTCAAATGGATCTTTACTCGATTGGAAGCAGAAGGAAGGGCTGACATTTCCGATTCGACCATGACGTATTTTCTTTTGACAGGAGACGAGGATGCCGACCTGGCCAAATTGGAAAGTCTGCTCGATGATAAGAAGGTTCCGGCACCGATAGAGCCGAGGAAATACGTGAGGATTGAGGCAGAGAACTTCCGGACTTTGGACAACTATGCCGTGGAGCATCGTAATGATCGCCGCGCATCCCACAGGCTCAGTGTCAGGCTTGCGAGAGCTGCCGCCGGACGCATACGCACGCCCTTCAATCAGCCCTATACTGCGGACAGCGGTCGTTATGATGTCGATATCCGATATTTTGACGAAGAAGACGGCCGGTGCCAGCTCGCGCTCTACGTCAATGGAGTGCAGAAAGGCGATTCCTGGTACGCGTCGAAGAACAATGAAGAATGGACGACGCGTACAGTTTCCGACGTGGCGATCAAGAGCGGCGATGAGATTATGGTGGAGGTTCGCGGAGATTCCGGCGAATACGGCAAGCTGGACTATGTAGAGCTTAACTACAAGGCTCGGGCGTGGCACGGGCTTCCAGCCCCGCCGAAAGGCGTCCTGTGGAGTGAAAACACGGCCAAGATGGCCGTGCCACCCGGACCTCTTGACGACCCGGACGCCTTACCTGGTCAGGTAATCGTAGCCGGTTCCAATCCGGGCTATCTGAAATACAACGGCGGCGGACCTGTATTCCTCTGCGGTCCGGACAATCCTGAAGATTTCCTGTTTCAGGGCACTCTGAACGCCGACGGCACACGTTCGGGTGGTGGGCAGACCGAGGCGATTAACCGTATGGCTAAAGCCGGCGTTAACGCCTTTCACTGCCAGATGACTCGTATGAGACGGTGCAACTATAAGGACGAAGGGGATGACACACATACGCCTTTCGTTGACCATGACCCCTCAAAGGGGCTGGACGAGGACGTCCTCAAGCAATGGGACGGATGGCTCGAGAAGCTCGAAGCAAAAGGGATTGTCGTTCATTTGGAGTTTTACAACGATGCTACTGATGTAGAAATGATGGGTTGGAAGCTGGATTCCGCGGGGAACCTGCCGCCCGATGAGAAACGTTGGATCGAGGGTATCGTGAAGAGATTCAAGCATCATAAGAACATCCTCTGGGGCATTGAGGAGAGCTGCAACAAGCTTCCGGCAAGCCGTACGCCGCATTTCAAAAAGATAGGCGAGCTCATTGCCCAAACGGACAATTATAACCATCCAATTGTGCAGAGTTTCGTCGTGCCCAACGACCCGGAAGGCGATTTTCCTGCTGACGGCGTCACCTCCGATGAGTATATTGGCGATGCGCATATCCGCGTCGTGACCTGGCTTCACGTGGTGCCCCATGGTGACGATTTCGAAGAGCAGCACCAGGAATACCTCCGGTTCTACAAACGTGATGCATCCAAATTTATAGTGATGAAGAATGAAACGTACCATCATCCTCGCCGAGGCGCGCAAAGCCGCAGGTACATGTGGTCGTGTGCGATGACGGGAATGCACGCACTGGAAGCCTACCACCATGCCGACCGAGCTTCCGACGAGAAAATTTTGATGGATGACGGCCGGATCAACACCTTCATGGAGCAAACCGACTTCCATAGAATGAAACCGCGAGATGATTTAGCCGCCGGCTCGACCAAGTGGGTGTTGGCCAATCCCGGCAACTCCTATATTGCTTATACCTACAACTACTCCGGCCCGATGGGCGTCAAGAGAATGACTGCCGGGGCCTATGATCTCAAATGGTTTGATACGGTTGACGGCGATATGGTGACCCAAACCGGCGTCTCAGTCTCTTCAGGTGAGGTCACCTGGACCAAGCCGAGTTCCATGGGCAGCGAAGTCGCGCTCTATATCAAGCGTAAGGATTCAAGCTCTTCGTCTTCATCCAGCTTTTGAAAACTGTTG
Source organism: uncultured Pirellulales bacterium (assembly GCA_964559025.1). Classification (GTDB taxonomy): domain Bacteria; phylum Planctomycetota; class Phycisphaerae; order Sedimentisphaerales; family Anaerobacaceae; genus NIOZ-UU13. The sequence continues at coordinate 2,958 of CAZLIO010000574.1, forward strand.
CTCTGTTGAAAACGTGGACTGTCATTCTGAGGCGAAGCCGAAGAATCTCAATTCTTGAGCCATAAAGAGATTCTTCACTCCGCTGCGCTCCGTTCAGAATGACAGT
>CAZLIO010000575.1:0-318 GCA_964559025.1 uncultured Pirellulales bacterium
GCCGGTGCAAAACTATTCCATCCTCCTCCGCGAATCACATGAGCCTTACCGGTCTCTGGACCGACCGGATCGACCATGCCTTCTGTCGGATAGCCAGACGCATAAAAGTCGCTGCACCATTCCGCTACATTGCCATGCATATCATAGAGTCCCCAGCTATTGGCCGTCTTTGTCCGGACCAGATGTGTCGCACCGTCGCTGTTGCCATCATAGAAGCCCATTTCATCGAGCCTACCCGTACCAGAAAAATCTCCCCACCTCTCGTCAGCTCGACAGGCATATTCCCATTCGGCCTCCGTGGGCAGCCTGTATTTCTTT
>CAZLIO010000575.1:328-3062 GCA_964559025.1 uncultured Pirellulales bacterium
TCCGAGACGTTGACAGAACTCCACTGCCTCATTCCATGACAGTTTCTCTACCGGCAGATTTTCGCCTTTATGCTCACTGCGATTGTGCCCCATTATGGAAAGCCACTGCTTCTGCGTGACCTCTGTCACGCCGATCAAAAACGGCTCACTCAGCCGAACCGGGTGCTGATGCTCGTCATATTGACGCATCTGGTCATAGACTGCACTTCCCATTATAAACTGTCCCGCGGGAACATACACTAATTGCATGCCGATTGAATTTGTAATAGTTTCTCCCGGTTCATGCAATTTCTCTGCATTCAGCGCCCATGTTGGCGAAGCGGGATCATCCGTTTCACCGACGCCCCAGAATCCGCCGCTGAGAATAATGTAACTGCCCACGACACCGCCAGCCACGCCACCACCCCCACAGCATCTCGGCTTGGGCAAATCTGGAAGCCCGAAGAACCTCTCTCTCTTCATATCAAAATAGCTCGCTACCGTGGTTCTCTCGTAGTTGGACTGCCCCCCACAGACAAACAGCTTCTCCCTGTGCACCGCGCTGCTAGTGCACTGCGTAAGAAAAAATACCCTTGTTCGAATCCGTGGAATGTCGATTCTTCTCCAGCTATCACCCTCAATGTTATAGCAAAGCACACCATCTGTCCAACCGTAATCGTTCATATCATGGAATCCCGTCTCATACGAAGCTCCGTGCACAACATAGATATTCCCTGCATAAGTCCCCGATGCGGCATAGCACGCACCCTCAGGTGCATAGGCCAGCTGCTCATAGCTGTCTCTGTCCGGATCATATCGATAGAAATTCCTGAAATTCTCCACAACGCCCTTCGGCGTCATATCCAACCGCTGATAACCAAGACCAACGTAAATATAATCTCCCACCGTCAAAGCAATACCGTTCATCGTCTTGACTGGCAGATCTTTTAGGGCTGTCCATCTGTCATTTGCAGGATCATATCTCCAGGCCTTGTCCGTCGAGACTGCGCCGCTCCGCATCCCCCCGAATACATACACCTTGTCACCATGTACCGCCACCATAGGCCAACCAAGCTCGATTGGCATATCAGCTAACTTCGACCACGTATCCGTCTTATAGTCGTACACCTGAATCTTTTTCGATGTTATGGTCCAGTCAGAAGTCTCACAACCTCCGATGTTGTAGAGCCTATCCTTCACAACCGCACTACCATGGCCATACACGTGCTGTGGAATATCTGCCCTAATTTCCCACTTAACCGCTAATGCCTTCTCTATAGGGACAATTAACACAAGAATCGCACATATAGCAAACGCTGTCTTCCTCATTGATAACTTCCTCCAGCTTATTCACAGTCTATGCCTTCAATAGCTTCACGACATCTGATTCAAGCTTTTCATTTTCCTGAATCATTTCATTCCACGAAACTTCATGCCTCTTGTAGGAACCAATGCGACCGAGTATCGAGGCCAGATTGCTTCGCACACTCGGCGCCACCGTCGGGTTGGCAAACTGGGCATTGGTGACATTATTATAGAACTCGGCAATGTTGACCGCCGTACACTCCGGATACAGATTGCCCGTTTGCCCTCCCTTATAAGGATTACTTCCACGAATGGAAACATTCCCGCCGTAGTGCGTATCGATAGTTCCTTTCAGACCATAAATTCGACATCCTATGTCACCGTATCCCTCACCGAACTGTTTCGCATTGACCAGTACCGGCACATTTCCTGGAAACCGGTAAACTATCGCAAAGCAATCCCAGATGTCACCATGTTTGTAGTATTTCCGTCCGCCGGTACCGTAAGAGCTGACAGGATCAGCATCAAGTATCCACGTAGCCACGTCGACCGTGTGTATGCACTGTTCGACAAGTATGTCACCTGAGAGTACCTTGTCCATGCCCCATGCCTTGAGTTTCGCTTCGGGATTATTTGGACTGGCTTCGAGGAAATGTTCGACGGGATTCCAGCTATTCCACACATCCCCGCCGTTAAAACACGCCTCGCCGAAACCTATCCGCCCAATGTCACCGTAATGAACGCGTTTGACCGCTTCACGATAAAAGTTATTCGCCCGCGTCTGGAAGTCTACGAAAAAGCACTGCTTTTTAGATGTTGCCTTTTGGCCGGCCTCGGCAATAGTTTTACAGCCCGGCACATCGACCGCGATTGGCTTGGCGCATATTACATGCACCCCCGCATCCACAGCCGCCGCAGCCTGTTCAGGATGAAAATAGGGAGGACTCTCTATTGCCACCGCATCAGGCTCCTGATCCAGTAGTCTCTTGTAGCCCGACAGTGTTGCGTAACAATTTGCCCTTGCAACACCATGCTTGTTACCAAGCTCATCGGCCCTCTCCTGGAAGTAATCCGCGGCTGACACAATCTTGTATCCGCCGTGCTTGGCGAATATATCCGCAATCCATTTGCCACGCATCCCGCAGCCGATCATCCCAAGTCTAATTTTAGAATTCGCCTCGGTGCCACGTACCAGGGCTGGTCTGATGATAGTGAATGACATTGCCGCCGCCCCTGCACCTGCCATGAATTTACGACGCCCGATTTGTTGTTCTACATCATCCGCCGCCGAATCTACGTATTTCACTGCCATGATACAACCTCCCTTCTAATCGAACACACACAAGCTTAATCCAAGAAAACAATTTCACACCCGCCTATGCCTCCTCATGATTGTACAGTAAGGCTTCTGCAAAATTGAGGTTAGGCATATATTATTTAAGAAAATCTG
>CAZLIO010000576.1:0-3043 GCA_964559025.1 uncultured Pirellulales bacterium
ATTAATTGAAAGGGGCCTATAGCGAATTAATCACTATAGGCCCCGAAATGGTCTAAAACAGCAACCATCCCGTTCTGATTCAGGTCTTCCTCAATCGAGAACGGCGATTTTACTAATTACCCGCAAGGTAACGAATCTCATCCACAGAAAGAACGCGGCTGTAGATCATGGCCTCATCGACGGTGCCGGTGAAATACTGCACTGCTGTTGCATGCCTTCCAAGTTTCAGTGTCCCAGTCTCAGCAGCTGGGGGACCGGACGGAGCATCGTTGGTTGTGATTAAGACACCGTCTTTGTACGCTTTGAGCTCTTCTCCGTCATACGTGCCGGCCAGGTGATACCATGTATCGGCCTCTACCGGTCCGTATTTCGCAGCATGCCATCCTCCAGCGCTTACGGTAACTGATCCCCGGAAATCGTCGGATTGGTGGTTCCAGTTAAACTGATAGTTCTGCTCGCGATGGACCGGCCCACTCGCGCTCGAAGGGTCTCCCGAAGGAGCCGCAGGGCTTTTCGCCCAGCAGGCTATGGTCCAAACAGCCAGGTCATCTGTGTTACCTGTGTCCACATGGTCATCACCGTCAAATTCCATCGCCATTCCAACCACGCCTTCGACAAAGGTTGGGTCGCCATCCACAATACCATCGTTCCCGTTGCCGGAAGCATCCAGCACATCGTTATCCAGTGCGTAGTACGCAACCAGACCATCAGTGCCGGGATCAACCGACGGGGGCCGATTCAACCGAATATCGTCGAAGTACATCGTACCTGTACCACCAGGCTGCGGATTGTTCTTGTTGCCTAAACCGATGGCAATGGTGTTGACATTGGTCAGGTCAACGCCCTGGTCTGCAAAGGCCTGCAGGTCGATAATCCATTCGGTCCACATGGCTATCTGTGCTGCATTAGGATTATCGTGAGTAACAATCGCTGTGCCATTGAGAGCAACATACAATGACTCAGCAGCATTGTCCGGGTCGCCATAGAACCAAATCGTCAGCGTTGTGACACCTCCCTCGGTCCAGTCAGTCGGATAATCCAAGGTCAAGGCCGCTTCAGAGTTTGTAACACTGTTGTCGTAGTATAACGGCATCGACTGTTTACCACCGTGAACGATAGTTCGCTCGGTAAAAGGAGGAAATTCATAACCAACGAGAGAACCGTTTGCCGGGTCTTCGAATCCATCTATCCACGTGTAAAATATGTTGTTGCTCTCTGGGTTATCGGGCTCAAGGTCATTGTAGTACTCAAAATCATCTATGACAGGGAAGCTGGCGGTCTTAAGACTCAGGACGGCGCCGGTCCACGGACTGCCGGGGTTGGTGTCATTGACCTCATCAACGCGCCAGTAATAGGTGGTATCCCAATCAAGCTGTCCGGGGTCATAGCTCTCTGAACCAAGGTCCTTGGTGCCTTTGTCCTCAGTCGAGCCTGCAGCAGCATTGAGTACAGCATTTTCGTCAGTGCCGAAATAGACCTGATGCGAAGCAGCCTGGTCACCCGGCAACCAGCTAAGAATCGGTGTCTGCGTTACATCCACGGCACCATTAGGCGGATTCGGGCTGCCGGCTCTCATCGGCGGTTGCAGCGGGCCTGCCGTAATGATCTCCTTGGGCATTGTCGGGGTCGTCCAGTACAAGTGCTGCTCGCCGTTGGAGTAGTGGTAGTACTCTAACCGCAGTGAATGGGTACCACTTTCCAGGTAAATCGGCATGGAGGCGTACTCGGTGGGGACCCAGGACACCCACATGTTAATGACCTGCTGGCCGTCGATCCACAGGCGGGTGCCACCCTCGCTGTTGACACTGAATGTATACGTGTCGGATAAAAGGATTTCGAGGTCCGCCGTCCAGCGGGCCGACCAACCACTGTCCCTGATGGGAGCCCCCGGACTCGCACCACCAAAACTGAAGTTGACCTCCGGGTCGATGCGCGTCAGGGCCGGCGTTCCGCTCACGCTATCGTTGTTGAAGTACTCGCCCTTGATGCCGCCCCCGCCCCCGGCGGTCGTGAAGCTCCAGAGATCGCCTTTATGCGTCTCGAGAGCATCGAACTCATCGACACGCCAGTAGAAAGTCTTGTCCAAATCAAGGGTGTCGAGAGTATAGGTTGCAGATACCTGGGGTGTACCGCCAGTGGCATTGTTTACATCGTCGAAATTGTCGCCGAAGTACACAGTGTGCATTTTGGTACCCCAACCTGAGTTCCAGCTAAGGTCTGTATCCGGGTCTACAAATTTGGCGCCATTAGGCGGAAAGGGCTTCCAGGCAATCTTTGGGGGAACCGTAAAGCTCCAGAGGTCGCCTACCCAGGGACTGTCCGGATTGGCGTCGTTGACCTCGTCGACTCTCCAGTAATAAGTCGAGCCAGGAGTAAGACCTTCCGGAAGGGCAAAACCGGGGAAGCCGACGATCAGGAAGTTTGCTGTCTGGTTGCCCTGGAAGGTGTCACCGATTCCATTATCCACGTCATAATAATTCTCGCCGAAGTACACATCGTGCGAGACTGCCCAGGCTCCCGCTATCCAGGCAAGGTTGGCCCAGGTATCCTCGTGTACAGCACGATCAGCCGGGGCTGGGTCAGAGGCCTTGAGAGTGAGCTCCAGCAATTCCACTTCGGCAATCTGCATGCTGTTGGCGCTTGCCGGAGTGCGAACGATCGGGAACATTACCTGGTAGTGCTTGTATGACACCGTGTTGGCGAACTGGATGGGCGTTTCGGTTTTTGTGCGTCGTGGCCACGCCGTATTCTGGGCGAAATCGGCGATATCGCCACTGGCAATCAAGGTGTACGGCCCGTCGATGCTCTCGTTGGAGCCGGACAGCTCGTAGCTGACGGGATCGCGTTCAATCGCATCGTTTGCCGTAGTGAATGTCAGCCCGGTAACTATGGTCGGCCCCATAACCGGCGTTACGCGGAGGCCGGTCGGCTCTAAGTTTCCTTTGAAGTGCAGAAACTTTGTCAGTATCTGGTCGTCAAAACCATTAGGTGGTATTTCGTTGGGTGGCCAACCGTTGTTGTCGCCACCAGTAGTTAAGCCGTC
>CAZLIO010000577.1:0-3042 GCA_964559025.1 uncultured Pirellulales bacterium
GGAAAATCTGGCCACACCCGCTTCTGCTCCTGGTCAGATTTGAGATTGCAATTATGGGAATCCTCCAGTAGCATAAATAATCAGACTTTGATTTATGAGTTGAATCATGGTTATACAAAAAACCATATTATGAAAGGGGAAAAAATAATCATGAAGAGATACTGGACTACATCAATGTTCCTTTGCCTCTTGGCAGCAGCCTTAGCTCTTGGTGGCGAAGCTGTATATGATGTGCGTGACTATGGCGCTAAGGCTGATGGTAAAACACTATGCACGAAATCGATTCAGGCAGCTATCGACAAGTGCGCTGCGGATGGCGGGGGAACTGTTTACTTGCCGCCGGGAAACTGGCTTTCCGGCACTATCTATATGGGAAACTATGTGACCCTCTTGCTCGATTCAGGTAGTACGCTGCTGGGAAGCCGGGACCAGAACGATTATGCTCACCCCCACACCCCAGGAAGCAAAAGCTCACAGGGCCGAAGCTTCAGCTACTGGAGTCTCATTGCAGGGACGAGCCTTGAGCACGTTGCCATACGGGGGCGAGGCACAATTGACGGCCAGGGTTCTGCATTTCGCTTCAAAGACAGGAGCCGTCCTAAAGGCATATATCTGGAGAATTGCCGTGATGTTCTCATTGAAGGCCTCGAAATGCTCAATGCCGGAAGCTGGATGCAGCATTACCGCAACTGTGACCGGCTGAGGGTCCAAAACATCACAGTGTTCAACCACGCCGCATACAACAACGATGGTCTCAATATCGACAGCTGCCGAGACGTTTGCATCTCCGGATGTATGGTGGATTCAGACGATGACGCAATAGTCATGAAAAGCCTCTCGCTCAAACCATGCCGGAACGTGACGATTGCTAACTGTGTGATAAGCAGCCATTGCAACGCAATTAAAATGGGCACCGAATCCGGCGGGGGCTTTCGGAACATAGCAATTACCAATTGTACAATTTGCTCTCCTCGTTATTCCAAAGTCACTTATGGCAGGCAAAGAGGGCTCGCTGGCTTAGCCCTGGAGATTGTCGATGGAGGAGTTTTAGACCGGGTGGCGATTTCCAACATTGTGATTGAGGGAGTAAGTGTCCCTATTTTCATGCGTCTGGGCAACAGGGCAAGGCAGTATGATAAAGACGAGCCGAAGCCCGGCGTAGGGACTCTTCGAAACGTCGTTATAGACAACATAGTGGCGACCGGGACGTCCAACATCGGCTGCTCAATCACCGGTTTGCCGGACCACGCAGTTGAAAATGTATCTTTGAGCAACATCAAGCTGGGTTTCGAGGGGGGCGGAACTAAAGAAGATGCGTCGAAAGAAGTACCGGAGAAAGCTGAAAGCTATCCGGAAAGCACAATGTTTGGCGTGCTCCCGGCGTATGGATTCTACTGCCGTCATGTCAGAGGATTAAAGTTCACGAATGTGCAATTGCAGACAACCGCATCTGACCTGCGTCACGCAGTAGTGTGTGAAGATGTGGAAGACGTCTTAATCGATTCTCTCGACACCACCCCAGCAACGCTGGGTTCCGATCAAAACCCGCCGTTGGCGGGCTCGCCAGGGGCCGCAGCAACAATTCGATTAACTGATGCAAAAGGCGTTTTTGTACGCGGGTGCAGACCAGGGACAGGTACGGAGCTGTTCTTGAATCTACAGGGGCAACAAAGCGAACGCGTAGTGCTTATGGCCAATGATCTGAGCGGCGCCAGCAAGATTGTAGAGATGGGTCCGGATGTTGCGAAGACAGCTTTGGCTCAACGGGCCAACTATCCCGCCCAAGAATAGCAGGCCCCAGTCAAATGACTGTTTAAATTTTGGGCATGGTTCAGAACAGGGTAACAATTCTCTGAATCCAGCGAATTGCAATATTCTCCGTAACTCTTGCTCTAACAAATTGTTATGAGTACTCCTGGTCATTGAACTACCTTGAAAAGTGTTACCCTTGAGCCTACGAGATTGAAACATGGCAAATTTTGTGCCTTCTTGGCCGGCCAAAACGTGATTTCTTGTCCGATTTACCGCAATAGCAGCTGACGGGCAGTCGGTATTCTTTTGGGTTCCCGCAAGGCGGGGTCCCTTCACTAATAGTCTTTGAAATTTCTCATCCATTGCGGCCAGTCTGAGGGCTGGGCGCCGCCTGCTTTGGTCCAGGCGTTTGCCATATTGTATCCGCGATACCAGTTGAGCGTCCACAGTTCTTTGAGCCCGATATTTTTAACAGACCAATCCATAAAAAGGCCGTTCAGATACCCATTGTGACGGTTGATGCAAACACGCTTCATCTCACCTCCGCCTCCGGTTTTTATTACATCACCCGAGTACTCAGGAGGAAGGTCTGTATAAAGCGGATACACATCGTACCATATGCAGTCGAATAACAAGGGAATCTCGGCGGCACCTTTGACGTTGATGGTCCGCCAGCAATCTTCTGATCTGGAGTCACCAGGTGGTGCGTTGTACGCCAGCTCATTCATGCCATAGCTGCCGTAGTCGCCCTCCTCCTTCGGCCCGGACCAATCTGGATGATCAGCTGCGAGTCCAGCTCCAAAGACGCCCCAGGCCGCGAACGCACCTCGTGCTCCTTCCGACATAGGCTTTGTAGCCGTTGGACAGACACGGATTTTGGGTTCCTGATAGTAAGGCCGCAAAGCACCGACCCATGTGCCGTTAATTCCGCCACCATATCCAGCCATCAATAACCCGTCATTGTCATCGGTGTACATTGCGAACACGAGGGCCCATTCATGCAGATTGGCCTTGCACGCCGCCGCCATGGCTTGCTTCTTGACGCGTTGCAACGCCGGCATCAATATCGCCATCAGTAACGCTACGATAGCAATCACGACCAGAAGCTCTATTAGGGTAAAACCTTTGTGCTTGTTCATAACGATTCTCCAATTTATTATGAGGCAGAACTAAAAACCTAAGAATATATATACCACATCTGAAGCTATAAATCAAGGCGCATAAACCTGGGGGTGTGGCCGGATTTTTTGGCAAGCGATTTTGGCCTTTGAAGAAATTGGCCCATTCGAC
>CAZLIO010000578.1:0-3032 GCA_964559025.1 uncultured Pirellulales bacterium
AAACGAAAATGAAGTTTTTGTTGAAAATGTCGAATAACAACCTGATTAGCATAAGAAATGTAAAAAGAAACAGGCTGGAACTTTGAGCCGAACAAAACGGTTCTCGATTAGATTTGAGATTATGCATAAAAAAGTTGTCATTCTTGGTTTAGTATTACTCCTTGTCGGCGCCACTATGCTTGGGTGGGTCCTCAGCGAAAAAAGAAAGCAACAACAGAGAGCTGCTTCCTATGAATCGAAGTATAATTTAGAAACGGGTGAGTATCTCAAGCAATATACTGAATGGTTTCAGTCGTTCCCGGATAAGCAAGCCGAGCTGCCCTTTGTATTGGATGGAAACGGGAAAACCAAAACAGAAGAACAACTACAGCAAGAACAGCAGGAACGACTCCAAGCTGATTTAGGCAAATTGGCCAGGGGCGAAACGGATGTTTATCCCTTTGCAGATATTCTTTACGGTGAGAACTGGCAAAACGAATTAAACAGGTACAAGAAGCACAAAGAGCTGAGTGAGTTTGTTCTTACAGGCTCTATTGTTTGTATATCTATGGGAGGGACGATTTTTACCTGGTACCTGTTACTATGGTCAGTTCGGTTTTTTATTAAAGGGTCGTCCGGCTTGAAGACATTGTTACCAGATATTCTTAGACGTCAAAGAAAGCCCAAAGACAAAAAGCAGGCTAAGACAATCGCTGAACGGGATGGAGAAAATCAGGAGCGAGAGCAGGAACTGAATCAACAACAAAATAAGCTTGAGAAACATTCAAAAGGTCTTCGAAATTTAGTAAAGCGTAAGCCTAAACTTAATGGCCGTGGGAAAGCTCTCTTAACAAAAAGCGAGTCTCGCTCTGATAAGCGCGACCGCAAACGGGCCAAAAAGCGTTTGGGAACTTACTCGGATGACAATGCGGAGAAAATTGCCGTGTTGCTTTCCGATGAAGAACAATCTGCTGAATCTATAGCAAGACTTGAAGACTCGATCAAAACCCAAACTGAAAAGCTGGAGGCACGGACGGCCCAAAGTGTTGAGCAGGCCATAATCGAGCATTCGAAACCGCTCGACAGCACTCTTAAAGACCTCGCTCAGCAGGTCTCAGCCATTCGTGAATATACTGCCTGCCAGCAGGAAAGAGTGGAAAAACTTCAGGATGGGTATGACTGGAATATTGTCAGGACTTTCTGCCTGCGAATTATCCGCTGCATTGACAATCTGGAAAACCGTATCAGCCAGCTCTCCAGCAAGGGCACTAAGACCGAACAACTTGAGGACATAAGAGATGAGCTGGTATTTGCTCTGGACTCAAGTGGTATTGAGCAATTTGAACCCAAAGTAAACAGTGATTATCGCGGGCAGGAGAAGTACGCCGAGGCCGTTAAAGACAAGGAGCGCTGTAGCAATTCGAAGCAGAAAGGCAAGATTGCAAAAGTTATTAGACCAGGTTATCAATACTTTATTAACGAGGAGAATATCAAAGTAGTACGTACGGCTCAGGTTAAGCTCTTTGGTTAGGTTTATTGGAAAATGTTTAACAATAAGTTGAAAGTGGGAGTTCGAATGAAAACAAGGGGTGTAAAATGGCTAACATAGTAGGCATAGATCTGGGAACAACTTTCTCAGCGTTAGCGACTCTCAATGCTATCGGCAAACCCGAAATAGTCCCGAATGCTGATGGTGAAAGGCTTACGCCTTCCGCTATTTTCTTCGATGAAGAAAACTCCGATATAATCCGGGTGGGAATCGAAGCTATTAATTCACGGCGGCTAAATGCCCAAAGGTCCGCTCGTTGGATAAAGCGGAACATGGGTGACCCGAACTATCGCAAGCGTATTGATAATAAGGACTGGACGCCCGTGGAATTGTCCTCGCTGATTCTGAAAAAGCTCAAGCAGGACTGCTCAGTCGGGGACGACCAAATCCATGATGTCGTCATCTCTGTTCCTGCCCACTTTGACGAAGTTCGCCGGAAAGCGACCATGGACGCAGGGACTATGGCCGGGCTGAATGTGATTGGAATTGTCAATGAGCCTGTGGCTGCCGCCTTGTATTATGCTACCACGCGCAAGGTTTCCGGAAAGGTGCTTGTATATGACCTCGGGGGAGGAACCTTCGATGTAACAATAATGGATGTCAACGGTCATCAAATGGATATTATCTGCTCACAGGGTGACCACGCCCTTGGCGGCATTGACTTTGACCAGAAAATATTAGAGCTGCTGCAGCAGAACTATAGGGACAAATTCGATACCGAGCTGATTAACTCCGACGAGGACAGAGCAAAGTACGAAGATGAGTCCGAAGATATTAAAAAGACATTGTCGCGTCGTCCCGTTGCCAAAAAGATGCTCTATGGCCCGGCCGGCAGCATGAGAGTGGAAATTACACGCGAGATGTTCGAAGAGGCCATTTCTTCGTTGATGTCTCGCACAGATATTCTGGTCGAAGTGGCGCTTGAGGAAGCAAGTATCAAACCTTCCAAAATTGATAAAGTACTGTTGGTGGGCGGAAGCACCCGAATACCACTTGTCCAGCAGCGCCTGGAGAAAATGTTCGGATCCGCTCCGGAGACGGCAGTGAATGTAGATGAATGTGTCGCACTTGGCGCCGCTTTACATGCCGGATTGACAATGCTCAGAGAAAAATCCGATGTGGTGCCGGCGGGCGTCTCCAATGGATTGAAAGACATTAACCTCACCGATGTCTGCAATCACAGTTATGGTACCATTTGCGCTCCTATCGACAAGGAAACCGGCCGACGTGTCATTGAGAACCGTATCATTTTGAAGAAAAATACACCGCTGCCCTGTGAAAGCTCACAAACGTTTTATACCCTCACTGAGGGACAAACAAACCTTGAGGTAACCATAACCCAGGGGGAAGATACCGCTGTTGAGTACGTAAATAAGATTGCAACGCATAAATTTAAGCTTCCTCCGAACAGGCCGGCCGATCGTCCCATTAAGGTTACTTACAGCTATGATGTCAACCAGAGGATGCACTGCAGGTTCGAAGATGTTGAATCCGGCAAGGTTCT
>CAZLIO010000579.1:0-3027 GCA_964559025.1 uncultured Pirellulales bacterium
TGCCTAACCTCGATTTTGCAGAAGCCTTGGAAGTCTAATAGAAAGGGAAAAAGAAATGAAACGTACAATAACACGCAGGAATTTTTTACAGAGGACCTCTCTCGGATTTGGGCTGGTTGTTTTGGGCGGTGCCCGAAATGTATCAGCAGCAAACCTACGGTTCAAACCCAGACCACGAGAGAATCGACTGCCGCGGGAGGTGTGGATAGCCACCGTATCGCAAAACCGGATGGAAGCAGAGAATTACGAACAAATGATTAGAAGAATGCTTGCTCGAATGGAAGAGGTGGTTTCCTATCAGCCGGATATAATTTGCCTTCCGGAAGTCTTTCCTTTCGCCGATCTTTCTTCAGGTCGAACACCGCTTTCAGAGGTGGCGGAAGTGCCTATTGGGGAGATTTCTCAGCCTTTCGCTGAGTTCGCCCGGAAACACCGCTGTTATGTGGTTTGCCCGATTTATACAAAGGAGAACGGCCGTTATTATAACGCAGCGGTCTTTATAGACAATCAGGGCAAGCTGCTGGGCGAATATCGCAAAATCCATCCGACCATCGGTGAGATAGATAACGGCATAGCGCCCGGGCCGGTGCAGCCGCCCGTATTCAAAACCGATTTCGGCATCGTAGGTGCGCAGATATGTTTTGATATCGAATGGTACGATGGCTGGCAAAATCTACGCAAAGCCGGCGCGGAGATGGTCTTCTGGCCTTCGGCATTTGCCGGCGGTTCGGTGGTAAATACCAAGGCCTGGCAGAATAAATATGTTGTCGTCTCCAGCACGCGAAAGGACGCCTCCAAAATTTGTGACATCTCGGGCCAGGAGATTGCCGGCACCGGCCGCTGGAACGACTGGGTGTGCGCGCCGGTAAATTTGGAAAAGGCTTTCCTGCACACCTGGCCGTTCTGCCAAAGATTTCAGGAGGTCCAGGCTAAATACGGAAGGAAAATACGCATCAAGAATTTTCATGAAGAAGAGTGGACCATTATTGAAAGCCGCTCACCCGATGTCAAGGTTGCCGATGTGATGAAAGAATTTGAGTTCCAGACCCATGAAGAATTAATTCAAGCTGCTGACGAAAGGCAAAACAAGGCAAGACTCTGAAGATTGATTATTGACTATTGATTATTTTCTATTGAATTTGTGTGACGTTTCTTTTCAATAGACAATAGAAAATAGTCAATTGAATTGCTGGGGTCCAATTTCGGGTCAATCGCCAAGCCCCCAACCAATAGGCGTATCAGCGGTTTAAGGCACGACACACCTTCTGTTGTGAAGCCTGGACAAAGTGAGCATCGACCTTAAGGGCGGTTGGCTCGCCCAAATGATGTTCGCCGTGATCACACCTCAGGTGAGCTGAGCCAATCTCAGCCAGTCGAGCCCCGCTTTCTTCACAGCATACCCTACTTCACGTAGATAGTTACCGTACGCAACCATCCAATGGAAACCTCGGATTTCTTCAGCCAGTTGCCCGACGTCGCATTTGACTGCTATATCCAGATGTGTACGACAGATATCGTAAAAGGGAGTATCAAGAATCTCTCCTGCGAAACCCAGCCATCGTCGACCGGCAAAATCAGGATTAAGCAAGGTGACTTCTTGCCCCCTATGCATTTCCACCTTGGGTGCCGCCCCAAAGTCCGATTCGTAGTGCGTCAGGATCCTCGCCGGCTCCAATTCCCTGCCGTTCATCCTTCTGGGGGCGGTACAATGAGAGACGGTCAGCATACCATCGTGAGGCAGCGAAGGATTGCATAGAAAAACAGGTTTGCCGGAAATGTATCGCAGAAGGATTCCTGAAGGAATCACGACAAAGTCCGACTCACAGAACGCCATATAGCCTTCATCATTTAACAGGCTGAGCGGCAAACATGCTGTCGTTTCCGCGATTGGCATAATTGTTGACATGCAGTGATTGATCGTAATCGCATCTGTTTGGGCCTCATCGAGCAAATCCCGAAAGACTTCGCAGAGAACAAATGCCTGATATACGTAGGCTCTGGAAGTTTCAAGGACTACGTTCTTCTGCTTGAGATACTCTTTTGCCTTGTTGTGAGAGTGGTTGACAAGGACTTTATTCTGCCGTGCTTTTTTGATACGCTCACCAAGCTCGTCATAGGAAACGGGAACGATATCCAATTTCCAGGTCTGCCGGGCACGGTCTTGTGCTCCTCTGCCGCCTGCTCCCCAGGCGCCGGCACCTCCTACTGCGACGATTCGTTTCCCGAGAATGTTTTTCAAACCATAAAATGCTCGCAGACGCCACAAGAGCTCGGCATGGTCATCCACGACAATGTCATGAACGTCCATGCCGGGTTGGCCGAATTCGTCATAAGTCTTCCGCAAGAAGTGAGTGTGTGCGCCAATATACATGTAGTAGAGGGGGCCTGAGCGGTGACGCACAAACATTAGATTCCACTTGTCCGGTGAGGCCAAAGCTTCCAGGACCTTCGGGGTCCGCCGGGCGGCGTACATGATGAGGACATCATAATCATTCTTGGTCACAGCCGCGGCCTGCTCTACATTACGCACTGTCACCAGGGGACTTATTTCCATTGCAAAATTGGCGGAGGAAGCCATCTGTCTTAAGTCTCGCCGAATTCTCTGTTCCTCCTCGCGGAGCTCCCGTTCGTTCTGAATGGCCCCCGTCCAGCGCCAGCTGGTTAATGGCTTTCGTTGGTAGATTTCGCAATTGAAGACCGGTTGAACCTTCAGGCGGCGAAAGATAGGCTGCTGGTGCTCCGGCTTGCTCGCCTCGGCAAATGATGCATTGACCAGAGTTGGCAGCGATAAGCCAACTGCTGTTGCAGCCATGAACTCCCGCCGGTTTAGACCCTCCGGGCGTCTCTTTCGCTCGCACGGACAAAAGGCTGAATGCGGGGGATTGTTTGGCTCACGCCTTGAATCACACATACTTCACCTCCAATAGATATGAGCTATGGCTCTTTGCATTCTTACTTGCTTAGAGCCTATCTGAATAACTATTTGCTCTCGCCTGTCATTCCTTCGCTTTGCTCAAGGACAAGTCT
>CAZLIO010000580.1:0-3027 GCA_964559025.1 uncultured Pirellulales bacterium
CATCCCTCCTATAAGCAGGGATGGCGGGGGCAAAATTGGAGCGTATTAGACGCCGCAGTTTCGCCGGTGGTGGAAATCTTTTCCGAACATGGCAATGCTGAATCCGATCGTGGTCCTTATCGCTACATTCGACACAGCATGGGCGGTCGCTGCACTCAGAACACACTGCAATGGCTGTGGCAGCAAGGTGTCCGGGTGGGAGTAGTGGCAAGCACTGATGACCATCTTGGATACCCTGGTGCTTACGGCGAGGGGCTGGTTGCCGCGTATGCCGAGACGCTCACACGCGAATCCATCCTGGAAGCTCTTAAGGCTCGACGGACTTATGGCGTTAGCGGCGATCGAATTGAATTAGACTTTCGCATTAACGGGCACTGCATGGGTGAAACAATTCCAGCAACATTTGCTCGCAAAATCCATGTAAAGGCCAAAGGTAAAGACGTCATCGACCGCCTCGAAGTACTTCGCAATAACGAAGTGATTTATCGTGCTCATCCTATCGATCGCACAATTCGGCCATCCAGCTGGGAAAAGCCAATTCTATGCCGCATCGAATTCGGCTGGGGGCCGTGGGGTGATTTAAACATGGCTCGCATTTGCGACTGGCAATTCAGAGTTGCCGTTAGTGATGGAAAAATCATTTCCGCTACTCCCTGTTTTCAATCGGGTCCTTTTGATGAAGAACGTCGTAATAGAATCACGTCTTTTAATGATAGAAATTGTAATGTTATTTCATACACCTCGCGTATGCAGGCTTATGAAGAAAGGGCAACCAACAGCATAATCCTGGAAATTCTGGGTTCATCAAAAACAAAATTAGCGATTGTACTAACTCAGCCTACTCAAATGGCCATTACAAAATCCTTAGAACAGTTAGCAGAATCCAGTCATACAGAATTCACTGGGCCTTTTACCTCAGAATCTATGCTGTTGCACAGGATTGTCTTTTCTGAGAACTATCGAACTGAATTCGAATTCACGGACAAGCGGGGAACAGAAAAAATGGTTCGACAGGCTCACCATCCTGAGCGGAGTCGAAGGACTGATTGGTATTATGTCCGGGTGGTACAAAGCAATGGCAGTTTAGCCTGGTCAAGCCCAATATGGCTCATCCCGCCCCTCGGAGGGACGGGGCTCATTTCCAGCTCCTAATTTAATGAATCCCGCCCGTCGAAGACGTGACGGGATGAATCGACAACGGTCGCTCAATAAAAAACAGAGGATAGAGGACAGAAAACAGAGGACATAACTGACTCCTGACTTCTGACTCCTGACTTCTGATTTCTGACTTCTGATTTCTGACGATTGGGAAGACCTCGACCATTTCTCCGCGAGGCTTGGGTAGGACGACGAATAGCAACTTACAGATCACCTCAAGCGTTCAAACATACTGATTAGCATACGAACTATCTTCGGCGCTGCTTTGACTTCAACCATGTTCGTTCCCAGCCATGTCTCATAGCCGCCAAGCTCGTGCTGGGCGACTGTTGGTAGATAGCCATAACTACCATTGGCATGTGAAATAGTGAACGTTTGGGCAAATGGACTCTTCGTTTTAATCTCTAAGCCGATTTCAACAAATACTTCAAACGGAATGGCACAGATGCCAAGATCGCCAATACGGAATGTCTGTAAAATCACAGAAACCTCCTCCGGCGACTCATGCATCTGGAGAGTGCGCCTGGCGTACACCTTTTCATGTCTATGATATGGCTTGGCATCGTCCGGTTTCTCCAGCATTCTGTGAGCGTAAGCTATCTGTTCCTCGGTAGGCTTGCGAACTGCAAGAGTCAGCTCCTTTTGCATCACGTTCAACTGTACCCAATCGTGAAACTCGACTTTCTGATGCGCCTTGTAAACAGCCTTGGCCACAAGGTCAGCAACCTGTCGCATTTTTTCATAAGAGGCAAATCGCTTTTGCTGTTTCTTGAGCCAATTGATGTTGTTGATGTCTCCGCTTGTCCCGTTGGATATAATCCCAACAAAAGGAGGAGCAATTCGGTCGGCACCGAGCAATTGCCGGATTCGGTCAGCAAATACCCCAAAGTAATCGGCAGAAATTGCCCCCTGGTCACGCGGACCCACATAGTGAAGCGAGTAGTTTGCCAAAAGTGCAATCGGTCGGCCTTCCACTGACTGAATCGACAAGAATGCGATTTCCGGATCAGTGGGGCCTGCTGCCTTGAGAATGTTCGGATTACCACGGCCAGGATTCATGATGACCTTATCCTTCCCGCCGAAAGGATTCGGGACCGGTGTGCCCGGCTTCATAAAATAACGTCGGTTGAAGACCTGCGTGGGCTCTTGGCCACTGCCCCAGCCAATTCGAGCCGGCTCCAGGTTGTTTACAGCCCGGCGGACACCATCAGCAATCCGTGTCACAAGAAACTGCTGGTAGTCGCTCAGCTCCTTATTCTGTATGAGACGATTTGCGCCCCGTGCACTGATCGAAGAATGTGTGTGAGTAGCAGAGGTCATCATGTTCTCTGGTGGAATTCCCGTCTTCTCATGAATGACTCGCTTTGCTGTATCGTAGACCTCGCGAGCTATGCCCAGGTTGTCGCAGACTACAAATACCAGTCGGATTTTGCCATCATCAAGCACCAGACATTTGGCATATAATTCATCGTGCACATGCGTGGCCGGCGGCGAATTCCAACCACCCACAATAGGCTCATCCAGTGGTGGTGTAATATTACTAACCGCGGCTCCGGCTCGAAAGATGCGTATAGAGTTGGCTCCGCTTTCTGAGCCGCGATTAGCTTTGGCTTGCAGAGGCAATGTGTTGATTACGATAAACAAACATAGAAAGTATCGGATTTTGACTTTTGACTCGTTCATTTTATTGCTAATCCTTGAACCTAATTTATATCAGTAAAATTGGGTTTGTTTGGGTTTGCTTTTTCGGGGGCCGTAAAGCCGAAAAATGCAATAAACCTTTGTTGTATTTAAGATTACATTCATTTTGGCCATTTCGGAAATTGGGTTTGTTTTGGCTTTGTTTTTTCATAGCCCTTAGCCGCATTT
>CAZLIO010000581.1:0-3019 GCA_964559025.1 uncultured Pirellulales bacterium
GGAAATGGACGTTATGCCCGCCGAAGAGATGGTTATGCCGGGGGCAGGGGAAATGAACGTTATGCCCGCCGAAGAGATGGTTATGCCGGGGGCAGGGGAAATGGACGTTATGCCCGGCGAAGAGATGGTTATGTCAGGGGAGAAACAAGCTATTGAATTGCCAGGCACTTGGAAACTAATACTTTCACAAACCTCTCTCAAGCGTTCCGGGTGTTCGTGAGTTTATGACTTCAACCATTCAAAAATGTCAAGATTCCTTGTCCAGGCTAGCGAAGGAGGTGATGAAGATTCAAGTTATCGTTCAAGTTTCTGCAGATGTGGCGCGTACACTGCAACAACGAGGTGCACCTACTGCTGAGTCACAGGAATTACTCAAGATAGCAGAGGAGCTCGGTGTTTTGTTGGAGCCGGTGCATCCTGGTGTGGAAGACCCACTTTTGGCCCCGTATTTCATGGCAGAGGTGCCGGACTCTACAACAGCGGAATGGGTTATCACCCATCTCCGGAAATTCAAGGCAATAGAGGCAGCTTATCTTAAACCACCAGATGAATTGCCTTAAGTCTAAAAATGGTAAAAACACAAACATATTAGGAGGTATTATTATGGTAAAAAAAACAAAATCACCACCAGGCGGAGGAGAGGGTAAACCAACCGGAGGGTCTCCTGTGTCGGAAGGCTTTCCATCGGAGCGCGAGCTAATCGTCATTGCCAAGACCGACGTGGGATTGCGGGCAACACCGGCAATAGAAGAGCGTGTTGTCTCTTCTGTAGGAGCGGATGTCACCCCTCTCTCGGAGTTGCTTAGGTCCGAGGATATCACCTTGCAGCCTTTGTTCGGTCTCAACGAAGAGAGAATGCTAAATAGAACCGCATCATTGGCGGTGGAGACTGGCGAAGAGGTTCCAGACCTCTCCGGCTACTACCATATTGAAGCCCCTGATGAGCGTCTTGATGCCCTGGCGGAGTCTCTGCGCCAGCTGGACGTCGTGGAGGCTGCTTACGTGAAGCCACCAGGAGAACCTCCCATGGCGACGGACGAGGAGATCGAAGTCATTAACGACATGCAGCCCAAAGCGGAAGAACCCCCGGTCGTAACACCCAACTTCATACCGCGCCAGATATACTTGAACGCTGCGCCGGCAGGCATCGACGCACTCTATGCTTGGACAATAAGCGGCGGAAGGGGTGCAGGTGTCAAAATTATTGATTGTGAGTGGGGCTGGCGTTTCACCCACGAGGATCTCCTGCAAAATCAAATGGGTGTGGTTGTCGGAAGTACTTCAAGTGACGACAACCACGGCACGGCGGTTCTTGGAGAGATCAGTGGTGACCGTAATTCATTTGGCATCGTGGGGATCTGCCCTGACGCAATCGTGGGCGCCGCACGCTTCGGGAACTCAGCTCAAACTATCCGCCAAGCGGCGGACAAGCTGCGCCCGGGTGATATCATCCTGTTGGAGATTCACCGGCCGGGTCCTCGCCATAACTTTCAGTCAAGGCAGGATCAGTTAGGCTACATTGCTATCGAGTGGTGGCCGGATGATTTCGCCGCGATCCGCTATGCCATTAGCAAGGGTATCATCGTTGTGGAAGCGGCAGGTAATGGAGCAGAGAATCTCGATGACGCCTTATACAACACACGGCCTGCTGGTTTTCCAGCCTCTTGGAGAAATCCGTTCAATCCTGCAAATCCCACTTCGAGTGCTGTTGTAGTGGGTGCGGGCGCACCGCCACCGGGCACTCACGGCAATAACCATGGCCCGGATCGATCACGGCTAAGTTTTTCGAACTACGGTGCACGAATCGATTGTCAAGGGTGGGGACGGGAAGTGACGACCACTGGCTACGGTGACCTACAAGGCGGCTCTACCATCAATAGGAACGAATGGTACACGGACAGATTTAGCGGGACTTCCAGTGCTTCACCCATAGTGGTTGGGGCCTTGGGCTGTGTCCAGGGTATTCTGCGGACCCAGGGAGGAACACTTCTCACTCCTGCTAAAGCTATTAGCCTTCTCCGTTCGACCGGTTCACCCCAACAAGACGCCCCTGGTCGGCCGAAGACGCAACGGATAGGTAACCGTCCGAATTTACGCCAACTCATTCCAGCTCCTGTCCCCGCAAGGAGATGGCGTGGTTGGGAAGATCTTGGAGGGGTGATCATTGGAGCGCCAACAGTTGCTTCTTGGGCGCCCAATCGCTTGGATTGTTTTGTACGGGGCACCAATAACAGTATGTACCACAAGTGGTGGAACGGCTCGAGCTGGAGCGGCTGGGAGAATCTTGGCGGGGTAATTGTTGAGTCGCCTGCAGCTGTCTCCTGGGGGCCGAATCGTATTGACTGCTTTGCTCCTGGTACTAACAATCATATGTACCATAAGTGGTGGGATGGTTCAAGCTGGCGTGGTTGGGAAGATCTTGGAGGGGTGATCATTGGAGCGCCAACAGTTGCGTCTTGGGCGCCCAATCGCCTGGATTGTTTTGTACGGGGCACCAATAACAATATGTACCACAAGTGGTGGAACGGCTCGAGCTGGAGCGGCTGGGAGAATCTTGGCGGGGTAATTGTTGAGTCGCCTGCAGCTGTCTCCTGGGGGCCGAATCGTATTGATTGCTTTGCTCCCGGTACTAACAATCATATGTACCATAAGTGGTATGCTTGAGTAGTGAATAAGGGGGACGTAACCTTTTTCTTAAGGTCCTTCACCTAACAACAGCTTCAACAAGGACTGCCAGACCCGCCGCTTCCTATCGGTCGCTCTGGGTTTGGCAGCCTGTTAAGCTGGCGTTAGAAGTTTCGTAATCGAACCCTCAGAAGACTGCGTTCGACTTCTGAGGGTTTCTTTCTTTGAAAATGTTTGTGTGCTATGAACGTTCTGTCCGAACCGTATGACATCCTCTTTGTCTTCTTTCTAAGGCTTCTGCAAAATTGAGGTTAGGCATACTTTGAAAAGAAAAAAATAGTTTTTTGTTTTTTCTTTTCAAACAGTAAGTCATTGTGTAATAATCAGTTAGGTG
>CAZLIO010000582.1:0-3016 GCA_964559025.1 uncultured Pirellulales bacterium
TTTTATCCAGCCGGACGGCAAAATCGTAAAACAGCTCAGACAAAATCGCCCCGGCATAATGGTCAACACGGTCGATTTGAGAAAGAAATTTTATGACCCGATGGTTGGCTTCAGAGATATGGCAATCTCTGGTGTGCTCAGCAACGGCCCGAAGACTATTAAAGACCGGCGCTCAAGAAATACTACAAGTCTTTAGCTCACAGGTATGCTCCGTCGTCAAAAACATTTGGCCAAAAGTGAAATTTACTGTTATAATTCTGTCGTGGGTCAATAATGATAAGAAACAAACGCAAATTGGATGAGTTCTATCGAAAGTTCGAATCTGAGGAAAGTCTGTCTTATAAAGAGGCCCTGCGGATATACGATGCGCTGCATAAAGAAGCAGTCGCGTTGGGTGCAATCAGCCACGAAAATATCTGGGAGGGCTTCGAGGTAGATTTGCGAATCGCTCAAGCAATGAGTAGGTTAAAACGTGCTCGAAAAGCTAATAAAAAAGATAGCTCAAAGGTTAGACGAAGATAATATTCCCTATATGGTCATCGGCGGTCAGGCGGTGCTTGTTTATGGCAGGGCGCGTCTGACGCGCGACATCGACATAACGCTTGGGCTCGATACGGATGGTTTCTCGCTGGTCGAAAAGATCTGCAAGAAGTTAAATCTGAGAATTCTGCCCGAAAAACCAGAGGAGTTTGCGGGAGAAACGAAAGTGCTTCCTACGGAAGAGCCAAAGTCAAAAATCCGCGTGGACTTCGTTTTTTCGTTCAGCGAATATGAAAGAAAGGCTCTCGAAAGAGTAGTCCCTGTTCAGATAGATAATTATCCCGTGATGTTTGCATCCTGTGAGGATGTTATTATCCATAAGATAGTGGCAGGCCGAGCTGTTGATGAAGAAGATGTGAAAAGTATCTTGGTTAAGAATAGAGATGCAATTGATTTCAAATACATTAGGAAATGGCTCTCGGAATTTGGCAAGATTGCAGAACACGAGGGAGTATTGGTGAAGTTCAACGATTTATTCAAAGCGGTTTAGAGTCATGCGGGGCGAAATCCCTCGTACGACCTGAGAGATCGAGATGAATCATTACACAGTAATTCCGGAAATTGATGTGTTGGAAGCAACTATCGTTTTCTTAAGAGAACGGCATGTTGAGGTTTACCAAGTCTCAGTCCCAAAAGGGAAGGGAATACACAAAGCTGCCGGCGAGAACCGCATTTGGAAGGTTCTTTGTGGCGATGGTGTTCCATCTGTCCTTCCTTTTTCGAGTGAGGGACAAGACGTCATGGGCATATCTTCGACTGAATGGTGGCAGGTTGAATGCAAAGGGTCTGGAAAAGGAACGCCGCAGACCCAGAGGAATAACTTTGACCGCGCGCTTGCGAGCGTAGTCAGTTATTATTAGGAAAAACCAGTAAAGCTACCAAAAGAGTACGCTCAGTATGAGAATGCACGTTACTATTTAGGTTTGGCATTACCAGCGTCGCAGGCGTACTTGAACGAATTAAAAAGAAGGGTGCGACAACCATTGCGGAGAAAGCTGAACCTGTGGGTTTTGCTTTATGAATTTAACTCGAAGAAAATAAAGTCTATCTCGCCCGAAGATGACTATTGAAATTTTGAGAGATAGTGCTCATTTGAGCGAGTAAATAGGCAAAGCTAGCTCAGGAAGCAAGGACGATATGAAAAATAACACCATTACTGCATCTAAAGGATTTTTGGCGGCGGGGGTACAATGCGGTATTAAGAAATCGGGCAAATCTGATTTGGCGCTGCTTGTCTGCCCAGCCGGTGCGAACGCAGCAGCGGTTTTTACAACTAACAAGGTCGTCTCGGCAGCAGTACAGGTGTGCAAAAAGCACGCTGGAAGCTCAAGAATATACGCCGTGGTCGTCAATTCCGGCAACGCTAATACCTGTACCGGTCGAAAAGGTATCGAAAACGCAATTACAATGTGCAGCCAAGCAGCACATTCATTAGCCGAGATACGAGAAACGAGATACGAGCCACGAAATATCCTCGTTGCTTCGACCGGCATTATTGGAAAGCAGCTGCCGATTAAGAAGATTACCGCTGGCATTACAAAGGCGGCGGCGAAGCTCTCAGATTCATCTAAGGCGGGCCTGGATTTTGCGAAAGCGATAATGACGACCGACACTAAGCCGAAACAAGCCGTCCGCCGACTCGAAATATCAGGTACTAACGTTACGATAGCCGGCGCTGTTAAAGGGGCCGGTATGATTGCGCCCAATATGGCAACCACACTTTGCTTTATTACTACGGACGTAGCTATAACAAAACCATTGCTGGCGAAAGCCCTAAAGGCTGCCATCGGCAATTCGTTAAACAGGTTAACTGTTGACGGACATCAAAGCACAAATGATACCGCGATAATTCTTGCCTCCTGCTTAGCGGGCAATCGCCCAATAGTAAGTCAGTGCCCGCGGTATAAAAGATTTGCTAACGCGTTGGATGAAGTTTGCAATGATTTGGCCAGACAGATGGCTCTCGATGCCGAAGGGGCAACGCGAATGTTCAAGGTCGTTGTCAAGGGTGCAGCTACAAAGGCCGATGCGGCCAGGGCCGCGCGGGCAGTAGCCAATTATCCGCTCTTAAAATGTGCTGTCAACGGCGGCGCCCCAAACTGGGGCAGAATTATCTGTGCCGTCGGTTCGGCTTCTGTCAAGTTGAATCCGAATAAACTCTCCTGCAAGCTCGGACCAATAACCGTTTTTAAGAATGGTGCGCCGAAAAAGTTCGATGCAAAAAAGGCAAGTAAGGTCGTTTCTCAAACCGAGCACACCATAACCGTGGATTTAGGGGCCGGCAAAGCGGAAGATTTTTGCTATGGCTGCGATTTAAGCGCCGAATATGTAAAAATCAATGCTGACTACCATACATAACAGAAGTCAGAAGACAGAAGTCGGATAAAAGAAGTCAGATAACAGAAGTCAGAAGACAGAAGACAGATAACAGAAGTCAGATAACAGAAGTCAGAAGTTTGCGGAGTTTTGGCTTATT
>CAZLIO010000583.1:0-3016 GCA_964559025.1 uncultured Pirellulales bacterium
AAAACAGATTTTCTTAAATAATATATGCCTAACCTCAATTTTGCAGAAGCCTTGTCTGTATAAGCTCGGCGATGAAAAGTGCTATAACCGTGCATAGACTATAATCCCAAAAATGAAAATTGTTTTGAAAAACCTCCTGTTTTTCCCATTTTTTGCTGGACATTCGGCTTCGAATTTGATAAAATAATACACAATAAGCATGATCCTCAAGGGTGGGGGGATTCACTCTTAATTAGTATAACAGTCAGTGCGCCAGAATAGGCGGGGGGTGAAAAATAAACCCAGTTAGAATTAACACATTGCTGATTATAGTGCTGTTGCTCGTTACGGCCACGGCGACAAAAGCCGGGCCAACGATGAGCGATTGCAATGAGAGCTTCGCTGCCGGTGCTGTGTCACCGACTTCGGAAGCACATATCTCCTTCGTACACAAAACAAGCTATATTATCGAACCTTCCAATTCTCACCTGGCTAATATCGGCGTAGAGCTTCTAAAGCCACCCGCTGATTTAAGGAGCTCGGCACCTGTTGGCGCAAAGATTTTGCCACCCATACCTGCTGCGCTTTTCATGGTCTTAACCGGATTCCTTTGCGTTTCATTGGTTAATGACCGCAGGTTCTGGCTGGCAGTCCTGGCCGGCCTGCTGTGGGCAGGCCAAGCTGGTTTTCATGCCATTCCTCAATTAGCTGCCCATATGAACTCCCAAAAACACATTCAGCGAAAAACGCCCGATAATACTGCCTGCCTGTATCGGTTTGAAGATTGCTGTCGTTTGCGTAGTGATATCGAAGGGACACAATACATTGGTCTGCTTCACCGTTTAGCTGCGATACCAGCCGGCACAATATCGTTTCTGCTACCAGCGTCTCTTTCGTCATTGCAAGCCCAGAGAGCCTTTAACCCTGAGCGAACAAAAGCTTGCCCTGGGCATAGCCGAATGGGTCGAAGGGCAAGCATCCTTATTGCACCGCGTAAGCGTGTAGTCTCTGCGCTAACCAGGAGCAGTGCCGGAGTTCTTCAATTTGCAATAACTCGCTTTTTATCCTTATTTGATACTGTAGTTGTCTGCCCGGCTCCCAGAGCTGAGCAGTATATTCATTTTTCGCCGGCATATATTTTTGCTCAACTGGCCCGCGGCCCGCCTGACCCCGACCTGATAATTGTAACCTCCTTTCTATACGGAGGGTCGTTGCGCGCGGGCCCTTCAGGTCGGAGGTTGATGTAATTGTTACTTAGTTTAGTACATTTATAATGTTACACACTTGAGGAGAAATTGAAATGAAACGAGTATTATTAACATTTATAGTATTGGCCTTAACGGCCACAACGGCTCTGGGCAATGCAACTCCTATTGGTTCGTCTCCTCACCTCGGATGGTGGGACGAGGATGCTCCTGGCACTACCCATCAGGCCTTCGATTTCACTCCCGCAGAGATGGTCATAGGAGGGCCCATCACGTGGACGTTCACTCCTGAGGAGATAAAAAATCCTTCGACCGCAGAAGCTATCGTCACCACCCCGAAAGGTGTATGGGATTCCGGTGTGTTCTACAATGATGGGGATGGGATGATTTACGTTACGTTGAAGATCGAAAACTACGAAATTCCCAACGCATATAAAGAAATTTGGATTGATGTCGGATATACAGGTACGATTCAAGGTTGGACGGCGGGAGCACATAATGGTCTCGACCCGCAAGACTATAAGGTGGTCAGTCTTGGGCCAGGTGGGCCCAGTCAGGAAGCTGAATGGGGTTTCCGCATCTACCCAAATCCGCATTGGGAAGATATCACCTTTCAAATTGCTCCGATAATGGATCCGACCCGGCAGGTTCTGACTTCCGCTACCTTGGATTGGATTCACGTGGATACGATTTGCATTCCCGCACCTGGAGCTATTTTGTTAGGTAGCATTGGTGTAGGCTTTGTCGGCTGGCTGAAAAGACGCAGGGCTTTTTAAAACAACTTTAGAATACAGACTCTATAAAAGGGCAGGATTATGAAAAAGCTAATTGCATTTTGCGTTTTTGCAGTGTTGATGCTGTCCGTCAACAACCCGGCAAATGCAAATATAACAGTTGCGGATATGGTCAATAACAGCGATGGTCAGGCTAACACCTATTTCAGCAGTATCCCGACCGATACCGACGCTACTCGGCCATCTTCAACGGACACTTACCGTTGGTGGAATGAAGACTGGGGCTGGACCCACACCTTTAGCCAGCCGGGACCGGCGCCCGTCTCGATAATTTCCGCAATATTATCGATTGTAGCATGGGACGTGGACCCCGGGCTGGGTCTGTATCCCGAAATTGATGAGATATATGTTGGAACAGATTCCACCGGAATCTATTTGGGGGACCTAAATGACGTGGATGATGATTGGAGTACAACAGCCTTTCCTCTTCCCACCTCGACCTTTGCCGACTTGATGGATGGGACTATCAATATATTTATGGATATTGATTCGACGCACAATCAGGACTTCTGGGCAGCAACCTTGAAATCATCCACGCTTACAGTTACTTACGAGCCGATACCTGCTCCCGGTGCTATCGTATTAGGTGGAATTGGTGTCTGCTTTGTAGGCTGGCTGCGAAGACGTCGGTCATTGTAACTAATGCCGAAAGGCATCCGGCGGACAATAAAAGCCAATACTACTCTGCGAAGCTGCTACGCAGCACGAATTGCAAAGGGCTCTGGTCTGATGGATCAGAGCCCTATTTCTTTGTTCCCTTTTTCCTTGATTTGAGAATACTTAACAATCAGCCCAAAAGAACGCAACCTGTCGCGACGTGTCTGCGACACGGCGGGTCGGACTGGACTGGAGCGGTTTCTGTTAGTTCAGAAATTTGCTGCTAAAAGCTTGTGTTACCGCGAACAAGCGTGTTATAATTATGGTAGATAACCATGCCAGCGAAACTCATCGTCTCTGGCGAGCCGCACAGTGTAGTGAATTAGCGAGTAGTGAGTTGTGAGTAGAAAAACAAAAACAAGAAACAATAATTCAAGAATA
>CAZLIO010000584.1:0-3015 GCA_964559025.1 uncultured Pirellulales bacterium
AAAGGCTTTTTTCATAATCGGCCAGGCAACAAGCTCTGTCGTGCCCGGCGCTACCGTCGTTTCAATCAGGGTCAGGCAATTCGGCGGCACTTTCCCCCCGATGGTTTTTATTGTCGCTTCCAGCGCGCTCATTTCCACCTTGCCGGTTCGCATATTGCCGAGGTCGTTTTTCGTATAATCGCACTGCACATCCACAACCACACAGTCTGCTAACTTGAGGCAGTCACTGTTGTAGGTGGCAGTGAGCGTTTTTTTCTCGAGCACGCAGCGGGCAATCATCGGCTCGACCTCAGGGTCCTCGGCCTTAACCGGTGATATGCCTCGATTAAGCAGTGGAATCTTCCAGTAGCTGCGGACGCTGGGCCGTTGACAGCCGATAACGAGCTTGCCTGGCTTACCGCTTTTCTTGTCAACGGAATCGGCAATGATGGCCGCCATAACCGCACCTACAAAGCCGACGCCCATTACCACAACGATTTCTTTGTCCTCGTTACGTGCCGCTTCTACTAACGATTCAATACGTTTAAACTCGGCGGCGTACTGGTCCTCTCCAGGGATAGCAAATCTTTCACCTGCAGGATCTATTGAATAATTAGCCATTCAAAATATTCCTTCTGATAGTTTCTGTTCGTATCTAATATTCTATATTGCGTATTTGCATTTGCTCTATACTGCACACAGACGCTCGGCTTCGAGCGAGCCGAAGGCACGCACGACGAACTGTCGCCGGAAGTTTACCAACAATCTCTCACATATCAAGTTTTTTCTCTGCACTTGCGGTCTACTCATATCTTACCGTAACCCAAATGCAATTTCCTCTTGCATTATGGACACGTAAATGATAGAATATTTTTAATACTACATCGCAATATAATCGCGAAAATCCGTTTTTTTTTTTTTTTATTAAAATCCGAAGCACCAAAGGGTGAGTGGTTAATTAGTGAGTGGCGAGAAAAGTATGACAAATTAACCAATTAACCACTCACCAATTAACAATCTTGGTATTTCCAGGGCCGGCTCTGCGGTTGGGCTCCGAGGGTAAGAATGAAAAGAACCTGCTTATTAACTTCAGTTGGTCTATGTTTAGTTCTGGCGCTTGGTCGCGCAGCCTTGGCCCAGCAAACATCGCTCGAATATCCATATTATCTGCTCGATATATATAATCCTGACGAGGATTGTTGGTATGGTATGGATATAGACGGACGCTGGCCCGTGCCGGTAGTCCCGGAGCATTTGCTCATCGGCCAGCCGCCCTCAGATCTCTCCGGCGTCACAATACCCGCCGACCATTGGGTCGAGTTAAACTTTCGCGGCAAAATCATCGACGGCCCGGGCGATGACATATTCCTCATTGAGCTGGACGCCGTTGATGAACAAGCCCTCGTCTTCATCACGGACGGTTCAGGCCGGGAGTATCTGCTCGGCTACGCTTTGGTTCCAGACATCGGCTGGTACGAACAAACCGAAATCGGCTTCGACATCGCCGGTATTTCACTGCCGTTTGTACCATCTGCGATACGTATCGTTGGATTAGACCTAAGAGGAGGCTCACCCGGCTTTGATTTAGCAAATGTGCGTGCCCGGATTAACCCCGACTGCGGCTATACCGCCTGTAACCCAAGCCCCCCTGATGGCGCCAAAAATGTCCCCATAGATACCGTCCTGAAATGGTCACCCGGACGTTCAGCAGAAAAACACATTGTCTATTTCGGAACCGCCCTTACTGATGTGGACGAAAGTGCAGCCCCCGTTAATAATCCGCCACAGCCGCAGGATGTCAACAGCTTCACCCCCCCTGCCCTTGAACTAAGCAAAACTTACTATTGGCGTCTCGATGAGCTCAATGATGCTGATACCAACAGCCCCTGGACAGGCGATATCTGGAAATTCACAACAGCCGATTATCTTGTCGTGGACAACTTTGAGTCTTACGACAGTTCCACAATATATGATACATGGACACAAATCGACCAGGCGTACATCTACCTGTCAAAAATTCCAAAGCCCGTTTACAAATGCCGGCAGTCCATGGGATTTCGCTACTACTACGACCCAATTTTTTACTCTGAGACCGCCTATAAATTTAGCTCTCCGCAGGATTGGTCCTCAGCCGGAGTCAAGTCGTTGGAGCTGTTCTTCTATGGCCAAGAAGATAATGATGTGAAGGGGCAAATGTATATCGCTCTAAGTGACGGCGATACCAATGCTCTCGTGCCATACGATGGCGATGTCAACGACATCAGCAGCGAAACCTGGCAGCACTGGAGAATCGACCTGCAAAACCTCGACCTGAACTTCAGTAACATCGAAAGCATCTCTATCGGTTTTCGTAACCACCCACCCGAATCACCGGGTCTTGGTATCGGCACCGTATTCTTCGATGATATCAGGCTGTATCCATCCAGATGCCTTCAAGAGAACAAGCCGGACGCCGATTTCGATGGCGACTGTGCCGTTGACTTCCAGGACCTTCAGGATTTGGCAAACACCTGGCTCGATAAAGGATATAATATTTATCCCGCAGCAGTTCCTAAAGCACCGGTCGCCTGGTATAAGTTTGACGGCAGCGCCGACGACAGCGCCGGCAGCGCCCACGGCCAAATACGTGGCAGCCCTACTTATGTCGAAGGCGTCTATGGCCGGGCAATCAGCTTCGATGGCTACAAAGACTCTGTGGAGATAGCCGACGCCCCTTATCTATTCGCAAGAATCAGAACCGCAATAACCATTGCCTTCTGGCAATACGGTACGGACTCAATCCATCACACCGATACTGTTTGCTGCTCAAACTACGTTTATAACGTTTATGACCCCACGATAGCCATCAACCTCGGAACGTGGAAGTCTCCCGGCAAATATAACTGGGATTGCGGCTCGCCCTGGTCTTTCGACAGCCGTTTAAGCGGCAACCACAAATACAAAACCGAATGGTCGGGCCGATGGAACCACTGGGCATTCACCAAGGATGTCAATTCCGGAAAAATGCAGATTTTCCTCAACGGCGTTCTTTACGAC
>CAZLIO010000585.1:0-3012 GCA_964559025.1 uncultured Pirellulales bacterium
CCGGAGTAACTCAAGAGCTATGGTGACTATCCTTTCGCCAATTGTTTCCATATTTTTATCTGGGTCCCTTTCTGTATTCCTAACAATGATTATACAGTCTGTATAGAACGCCAATTACAGACTTATTTCTTCTGTTGTATAAGAAATCCCCGTTGCTTCTTCCATACTCCATATAGCCGCTCAAGTAGAGAATATAATGTGTAGAGTTATTTGGTCATTAGTTTTCTTACAGCTTCTTCGTTGAAGCCAGGGACGGGCCTATGGAACCCTATTCTGTAGATTATGATTACTACTACAACAGCAAGGACCGCCCACAAGAAGCATCTTCTAACAGGAAGAACTTTCATGCTATTACCTTTCCAATTGTAATTGTATTTCTCATACAGAAGAACATTGATTATACAGTCTATTTGTATAAGAAGTTTCCGTTGCTTATTCCGTTAATGAGCAGAATATGCAAACTGCGGGCCGATGTCAAGCGCGAGTTTTCGGATTTCGGAGAAAAGCTTTCCTCGCCGATAGTTATTTCTCATACTGTAGGAGAATGAATCGATATAATTAAAGTTATTCCGCCCCAATAGCCGAACAAAAATAACAGCCCTAAATGTCTCTTTATAAAGACTAAAATGCTATTTTCTTGACCGTTTTGGTGGGCTGGTAGTAGAATGATGAACGCAGTATTCGGATTTTACAACCTCATTTTTTTATATTGAAAAGGGTGTATAAATGGCTAAGAAACTGATAATAATTTTGATAGTGGTCGTTGTGGGCCTTGGCTTGGCATTTGTTGCCGGCTGTGAAAGCGACGCTCAAACCGGTGCCCTTATCGGTGCGGGGGTTGGCGCCCTTGCCGGCCAGGCCATAGGCGGTGATACGGAAGCAACACTGATTGGAGCTGGAGCAGGAGCCGCCGGCGGCTATATGATAGGCAACGAAAGCGACAAGAAAAATTAGACTTCCGAGAAGCTCTCGTCTCGGCGTAGCCCGAAGCCGGAGCCGGGCGGTCGAGTTGCAGGCTTTACCATTCGACTGGTGGCAGCCTCAAGCGCAGCGCCCCGCCTGAGTTTGTCGAAGGCTTGGGGATGGCTTGATAGCCGTTATGCAAAGCGCAAGGTTTCTAATTGGTATTAGTCGAGTCGCGAGCTTCCGGCCTTCGCTTCCGACTTCCCTTCGCCCACCGAAGCGGGCTGCGCGAAGGCGAGAGTCTCTTCAGCGAAGTAGGCTTTACCATTCGGTGCTCAACCTCGAGGGCAGAGTGTTACACATCCTTCTTATTATTCTTTGTGCTCGTTCAATCTCCTGAGGTGATAAAGGTAGGTCTTCAGCGCCACCCAACACTCCCCCTGCCATGCCAATGCCGCCGAATAACTCATCTTCTTCGCTGCTGACAGAAGCGCCGGCACCCCATAGACGTCCAAATCCTCCGGTTTTGCCCGAACCACTGCCAAGCCACAAAATGCTGCTATCCTCGATATCTACCATCTTTGCCGAAATAAAGATTTCATCACCAAAGTGTGGTACATTGATGATAAGAACCGCAGGAACGTTTAGAATTTTCCCGGCCTCAGCGGCACCAGCCTCAGTTATTAATTCCGAAGCCTGGAATCCCTGCTCCCTAAGCACCGCTGCAACATTGGCCCGTTCTTTTGGTGCATAACCCTTCTTCAGGAGTTCCATCGCGAATAAATCAGCAATTTGATTTTTGGATTGCTCGCTTCTCAAAGTACCTTCAACGGCCACGATAGCAACCTTATCTACCGTGCTAAAGTTATAACCGACCCTGGAGAAGCTTTGTCCTCGTCCCGAAAAGCAGCCGCCGGCAAACAAAATGGCTATTACCAGCATATAAACAACGATCTTCATAGCCTATACCTCCGAATGAACCTAAAAGCACTTTAGTATAAAAGACTTATGTGAAATTGTCAAGCTTTATTTGTATCTTTTTCGACCGTATCCGTATCACGCTTTACAAAGAAAAAATTCCCTGATTTTCCTCTTCCTTAGGTTTTTTTTGGTATGCCAGTTTGAAATCCCACCCGGTCTGGCTGGCGGTTTAACGAAGCAAAAAAGGCCGAGCCCCCGCGGCTTGCGGCAATAAGCCAGCAGCGGGGGTCAACCTTTTTATACGGACCCCAACCCCGCCTTCGCGGGGACAAGTTTACCCCTGCGAAAGCAGAGGCAAAAAATCGCAAAATGGGGACCTTATATATTTATCCACCTCCCAAGCGAGGGGGGCAGCACTGATGTACTGCGGCCCGTACTACATCGGATTATAGCCAACGTCCGCATAACTGGGTTGTTTTTGAGGACGATTTGGCCATTTCAATACATCAAACACAAACTCGCAGGCCTGGCGTACCATCACACTCGGCATACACGGACACATCTCAAAGGAACCAACTATATCATTGTCATATTTGTCTAAAACCTTCAGAAGATAATCCCAATTTTCACGTGATATACCGCCCTGCAGGCCGGGCGGCTCGTGGTCGTCCGTTTGGCCGTAATTGTCAGTCAGGTGCAGATGGGAGACCCTCGGGGCCAAATCATCTACATATTGCTTGAAGGAATATTCACCATCCAGATTGGCATAACCGATGTCAAGGCAATATCGGACGGATTCGAATTTCTCGCTAACCTTTTTGAGCAACGGCAACCGCCCTGTTTCGAGGCACAATTTGACATCATTCTCCTCGGCCATTTTCACTATCTCGTCAGCAAAATCACAGCCATCAAACTCCGGACCATCGGGAATGCCCATATTTTGCAAATCGGTTACAATATTTGCGCCAAGCATCTTGGCACATTCGATTTGTTCCTGCCATTGCCCTAACGTTGGGCTGTCATCGCGGGAGCGCATCGCCACTAACATATCATTAGTAGCGTTGGCAATCCTGGTCCAATTACGCCTCTGGTAACGACAATCACTCTGACCCTTGATATTGGGCCATAACTCTATTCCGAAGCCCAGCGACCTTAAGAATTGGCACTCTTGCTCAAAAGATAGAGGGT
>CAZLIO010000586.1:0-3009 GCA_964559025.1 uncultured Pirellulales bacterium
AAACAGATTTTCTTAAATAATATATGCCTAACCTCAATTTTGCAGAAGCCTTTATTCTCCAGAATTCTTGATTTTATTTTGTAACACATTATTGTAAGAAAGAGCCAACAAGGTTACAGTACTCCGGGTCAACATTGCTATCAGAGAACCCATTTGAAAACCTTGTGGATGCAGTCATCAAGATAGTGCATATACGTTTCAGCAATAAGACTGTGAGGTCACCTATGAGAGCAATCCAGATAGTGGCGCCGAGAAAGATTGCGATGCTGGACGACGCTCCAGGACCCGAGCCGGTCGAAGGCGAGGTGCTGGTGCGGTGCAGCCACGTGGCCCTTTGTGGAAGCAATATTAGCCAATACACCGGCAAAGGTCTCTGGGGCGACATTGATTTTCCTTGTCCGGTGGGCTGGTCCGGACACGAAAACATCGGCATAATAGTCGAGTCTCACTGTGCCGACTGGGAAGAAGGAGCATTAGTGCTGGCCCTGCCTCACGGCCCTTATGGTTTCGCCGAGTACATCGTCTCTCGACCTCCGGCCATTGCCCGTCTGCCCAAGGACACGCCCGACCCCGCGGCGATGATCATTGTCCAGCCGCTGGCGACGGTGCTTCGGGCGCTTACGCGGACGGACGACGTAAACGGCCAAACCTGCGCCGTGGTCGGCCAGGGCCCAATGGGATTGATATTCACACATGTATTGCGGCTGATGGGAGCGAGCAAGGTCATTGCGGCCGACCTGCTTGATTGGCGATTGGAATGGTCCAAACGCTACGGGGCCGACCATATCATCGATGCTTCGAAAAAGGATGTTGTCAAGCTCGTCAAGGAGCTGACTAACGGGAAAATGGTTGACCTGGCAGTTGAGGCGGCCGGCTACGTCGATTCACTGAAGACCGCTGCGTATCTGCCCAGGCACGGTGGCAGGTTACTCGTTTTCGGTGTGCCAAACTATGAGCTGCAGGAGTTCCCCTGGTATCACGTCTTCCGCCAGGAGATTCAGATCAATACCTGTGTCGGCCCGGAGTGTGGTCTATTCTTCCAAACAGCGGTGGACATGGTCCTCGATGATCGGTCCTCGGCCCTCACCGAGATTGTCAGGCCGCGCATGCCCTGGGACAAGGCCCCGGAGGCCTTCGAGATGTATGCCGAATGTGCTAAGGGCTCCCTGAAGCTGACCCTTGAAGTCTAACCGAAACACCTCTGAATTTTAGGCTGGGATGAGCACATACATTAGAACCAACAGTACAGTATTGATATTCTGCGTTTGAACGACCCACCGCTCAATACAATCGGTTTTGAGCCGCTCGATGATCTCAATATTTCCATCAGGAATACTGCCGATTATCAGGCGTCTTTATCATCCACGGTGCGAACCATCTGCCGGCCAGATGCGCGCCTGCTGCTGCGACCAAAAGCATGACGCACAGGCTGCCCAGCGCGTACCAGCGGCTTTGGTCGTCCCAGTAACCTTTCAGCCCCAGGCCGAGAAAAACGAAACCGGAAACCAGATTCAACAACCATAGCCACCCGGGCAGCCGCAAGGCCTTGGGAAGAAATCTCCGGTCCATCCACAGGTTCATCAGGCAAAACAATCCACAACCTAATACACCGGTAAACAGGTTGGCGGGAGTCAGGATCGCCAGCAGCAGGCGCGGCTTGCCTGTTGCACCGGTGGACTGGTAGGCAAACAACCATAACAGAATTGCGCATGCACCGGCGGCGCACCAGATGACCGTTAGGCGTTTGATGCGGCGGGCATGCCGGATGGCAAAGTCGCGGCTCACCGCGTGCGCCATCTCGCTGACGATGCAGCAAGCGACTTCCAGTGTGCCATAGAGCGTTCCGAACATGGTCAGGAAAGCTCCCGCCACGTACAGCGGCAGCAACCAGGGATGTATGCCCGTGACGAAGGCCGACTGGAGATTGAGCAGATTCTTCTCGTCGGGGATCTTGTGATGCGGGCCGAGGATCAACGCTCCCGAAGCTACGAAGACGGCGCTGAAGGCAATGATGACGAGAAAACTGATGGAGCAATCGACCAGCGGAGCGCGGACCCAGCGTCGAACCGGATGTGCCGGGTCACCGGCGATCTCGGCAAGCCGCTTGGCAGAGACCGGACCCTCACCGGCCTGTCCCCACGCTTTGTCGCGCATAAAGGAGGTGTATGCCAAATAGTCGAAACCTGCTCCGCCGATAACGCCAACGTAACGCGTCGTCTCAATCCACACCGGCTTGGCGGCGATATGCGGATACTCGGCGCTGAGCCACTGCGGGTACACATAGGGTTGCGGAATGACGGCCCCCTTCAAAAGCCCCAGCCAATCCGGGTGGTAGAGGACCAGCGTCACGCCGGCGCTGAAGACCATTGCGGCCACAATAATCAGTTGAATGCGCTCCAGCGTCGAGTAACCGCGCAAGGCGGTGATCGCCACCACGACGGCCAGGATCGCTGCCCCCCAGAGGTAGTCGATGCCGCCTCCCAACATTTCGCTCGTCCCGGTCATCCAGGCGGTCAAGTTGCCCAGGACGCCGCTGTGGAAGCTGATCCAGATCGGCAGGCAAACGGCCGCGATCAGGAACAGCGCCAGCGTCAACCAGCCGCGGGGTCCCGGCAGATCGAGCATCCGCTGATAGGGGTGGACGCCGGTCAACACCATGTGACGTGACGATGCCACCACCAGGCCCCACTTCAACAGCGAGATTACGACGAACAGAAACAGTATGCGGTATCCGAAGATTGCGCCGCCTCGGCTCGAAAAAATCAGCTCGCCGGTCCCGATTGTCAGTGATGCAATGATTGCTCCGGGGCCGAAGACCTTCAGCCAGTCCAAAGGGCGGCGAGGCAATGCGCCGGAGCGACTCTCGCCGGTAACGGTAGTAGTTAACGTATCGTCCATAGTCGGGCCCGGGTGTGATAGCCCCAAGACAAGTGAGTCTTTCTGACGGATGTCACGGCAGTTGGGGCTACAGTGCTTAGGACTTGTAAATAAATTATCTTCCATTTTTGG
>CAZLIO010000587.1:0-3003 GCA_964559025.1 uncultured Pirellulales bacterium
TGTATTCTTTCTCCATCATTTAACAGCCTAAAAAATGGCAAAAGTCGAGCTAAGTGTTATAATCTATTCTCTCATGCCACTTGTGTTTTTTGACCGATGCCAGAATCTTCTGGGCACATTGCAGTGCAGCCAGGCCCTCTTCAGCACTAACCTCAGGCATAAAGTCCCTGTCCATAACCGCCCGCAGAAAAGCCTCTTGCTCCAGACGGATGGGCTCCTTATCGTCTATCTCTAACTGCTCAATGTGCAATAAGTCCGGCCAGTTCACTGTCGTTAAGTCAAAATCCCCAGCTTCTTTGTGCTCCTGTATCCACTTAACAACGTTCGTATTCGGGTCAGCCTTTATAACAATTCCGCTCTTCTTAAAATAATCCACAGTCAGATACGCCTGACGACTGAACACCCGCACTTTTCTTTCGGTTTTCAGGGCCAGTCTCGAAGCGGTAATATTCGCAATGCAGCCATTCTCAAAAACAATTCTTGCATTACAGATATCTTCCTCTTCTTCAATAACACTGACACCTACTGCGTCTATTTTCTTGATTTTGCTTGCCGCCAGGGACAGAATAATATCTATATCGTGAATCATCACATCCAGCACGACCCCGACATCGGTCGAGCGGAATGGATACGGACTGATGCGGTTGGCCTCGATAAACTTCGGCTCAATATTGAGCCTTTTAATCGCCTGAACAACCGGATTGCAGCGCTCGGAATGCCCCACCGCCACAACGCTCTTATTTTTCCTCGCAAGTCCTGCAATTTTTCTTCCTTCTCTGACGTTGGCTGCCAACGGCTTTTCAATCAACACCGAAATATTCTTCTTGATAAAGTCTTTTGCCAGCTTCAGATGTGTCACTGTTGGAGTAGCTATCGTTACCGCATCAACCCCGTTAAAAGTCTCTACCAAAGACTCACCGGTCCCCTTTATCCACGAACTTTTAGCGGGGTCAACTTTGTCTAAGATATCGGCGTAATTAGTAAAGGCCATACAATTATATCGATCGGCTAAGCGCCGGGCTTTGTTGACGTCAATATCGACCACAGCAACAAAATCACTTTGCGGCAGCTGGTCATAGACCTTCGCGTGTATGGCCCCCATTTTGCCGGAGCCCACAACTGCGGTTCGCACTTTTGTATTTTGCATTGTGTACCCTTTGAACACGGACTAACACTGACGAGAACACGGACTAACACTGACAGGTCAGTGTCCGTCAGTGTCTGTCATCTAAACTTCTCACGATACCTTCCGAACTGATGCTCGCTGCTTTTGGTTATGCTGTCAATTATAGCCCGAACATTTTCATCGAGCCCGTCCTCCTGCGCCAAAGCATTTGCATTCTCCAGCAATGTGCCCGGCTCGCGATAGAGCTTCCTGTACGCTTCGAATATTTGCTTCTGTTGTTCATCATTAAGACCGGCTCGGTCCAGGCCTCGCTTATTAACACCACGAACCCGCGGTGGATAATGTCCACTGACAGTCAGAAAAGGCGGAACATCCCGAGTAATCCCAGCCAGTCCCGCCACGAAAGACCACTTACCTATGGTAACAAACTGATGTGCCCCAGCCAGACCGCTGAACCAAACACCAGCCTCAATCTTGCAGTGACCCCCTATCTGCACAAGGTTACTCATGACAATCTTATCTTCAAGTATGCAATCGTGTCCAATGTGAGCACCGACCATAATGAAATTATCGTTTCCTATCTTTGTTATTGCGCCCGGCTGAATACCGGGATGGATTGTTACTTGTTCGTGAATGATGTTTCCATCGCCCATTACAATCCTGCCGAATTCGTCACCTGAGCTCAAACGCAGCGTCTGCGGCCGGCACCCAATCACACAATTCGCGAAAAAATGATTGTGTTCTCCGATTTTGACATCCTTGTTAATCACAACATTGACCTCAAGTATCGTATCAGCACCGATTGAGACTCCGCTGTCAATAACGCAATTGGGACCAATGATAACTCCGTCAGCCAGCTCGGCGTCCTTATGAACTACTGCACTGGGATGTATCTGCAACCTCATGCCTTTTGTCTTGCCTCCATAAATCGTCAATCTCATAATTCAGAGTGGCTAAAGTGACTAAAGTTTTAAGTGCCTAAAAGTGACACTTACGTGTCATCCTGAGGCAAAGCCGAAGGATCTGGCCAACGAAAAAGAGATTCTTCGCTTCGCTCAGAATGACAGCTTTGCTGTCACTTTAGCTCACTTTAGCTCACTTTAGGCACTTTCTAAATTCCTTAAACGCCTTGAACTGATTCTATACCTTTTCATCATCGACAAGCATAAATCTGATTTGTGCTTCGGCAACCACTGCATCGCCGACCATCGCTTTGCAACGACATTGTGCCGTTCTTTTCCTCAATCTGTTTGTTTCAGCTATAAGGATAAGCTGGTCACCGGGTATAACAGATTTACGCAATTTTACATTATCCATACTCAACAGCACTGCCAGCTTACCCGTATGTTCCAGCCTCTGAGCAAACAACAAACCGGACACTTGTGCCATGGCTTCTACGATAAGAACACCCGGCATAATAGGTGTCCCGGGAAAATGGCCCTGGAAGAATTGCTCATTAAAGCTTACATTCTTTATGCCTTTTATTCGCGTATCACCTTCAATTTCGATTACCTTGTCTACTAATAAAAATGGGTATCTGTGGGGCAGAATCTTCCCAATCTGCCGAATATCCAATAGGGCATCCGTCCCGAACTTGGCAATTCGCTCCTGCTGCTGGGCCGCTTCGTACAATTTCCTTACAAGCTGCTGGTTCAACGCATGCCCGCTCTTATAAGCCACAATCCTGCCTTTAACTGCTCGACCCACTAAGGCAAGGTCACCAATCAAATCAACAATCTTATGTCTGACACACTCATTGGGAAATCTGTAACTGTTCTTAATTGGTCCGTCTGAGTTGATGACCAGCAGGTCGCGAGGGCCGATGTGTGTTCCCATGCCGCGGGCCTGAAACTGTTTTGCCTCCGCCTCAAGCAAAA
>CAZLIO010000588.1:0-2999 GCA_964559025.1 uncultured Pirellulales bacterium
CGCTATTTGTTTCCATTCACCATCCTGTTTGATTTCGAGCCGGACTGTCCTGTCTTCACCTTCGGCCAGCGGATATAACTGGGCGGTCATCTTCATAATATTGTTTTGCACGGTGTAAAGCGCAAAGCAAATAACCTTGTCCCTTGAAACTTCGGGGATCTTCAGAAGTTGGGCGTTAGCTGTACTCAACAGCAGAACGGTTATCAGAATCGTTGTAAGTACTTTTGCTTTTATTGAGTTCATTTATAATCCTTCCCTTTTTATATTACTCTTTCTCTTCATTTATAAAAGCAACGATAAATTATCAATCTGCAATCAAGTAAGGCTGTTCCGGCAGCTTGCGTATCCAGATGTTACGAAAGCGGAGAGGATTGCCATGGTCTTGAAGATGGATTCGCCCCTCGCCGTGAGGAGTGTAACGGGCTTTTCTCTTGTGTGATGTAGTGCCCTCTATTTCAAGGTTGTTGTGCACGACAACGCCGTTGTGCAAAACAGTAATGCGAGCCTTGCGAACGCACTTGCCGTTTTCATCGAATATCGGGCTAAGGAAGCTGATATCGTAGCTTTGCCATTCACCGGGTTTGCGACAGACATTGACCATCGGTGGATTCTGGCCGTAAATCGATGAAGCCTGCCCATCAGCATAAGTTCTGTTGGTTTTGTAGTTGTCATCGGTGTATGAATCGAGTACCTGCACTTCGTACCTGTCCATAAAGAATACACCGCTGTTGCTGCGCTTCTGGTCGGTTATCTTGGGGTCGATACCTTCCGGCGTGCACCACTCGATATGTAACTGGCAATTACCGAATAACTTTTTAGTGCGAATTCCCCCTGTTTTATTGATGACCTCCATATAGCCGTCTTCGACCTTCCATTTCACACTGCCCCCACCTCTTTCACTTTCCCATTCTGAGGTATCTTCACCGTCGAAAAGGACAATCGCATCAGACGGCGGCTGGCCAAACTCTTTGGGAGGTGTTATCACCGGTGGATTCGGCCGCTCCTTATCGTGTACGCCGTATTTCCTGATTTCCATTGCAGCGTAGCCGCTTACACCTAAAACTGTTGCCACTAAAAGCAGGCAAACAACCATCTTAATCGCCCTGGTTCTTTCTTTCATAATTAGCTCCTTTTGATTCTGCTGTTACTCGAAATCTCCTCAATAGCTTGACGCACGGTTACGCCAAGCTTACACTTCCGGCATAATACACGAATTGAGCGGAAAAAACCACTATATTTCTTCCTTCGTAATACTACGGTGCATAAGCCCATAGATTGAAGTATCCGACAAAATCGGAGGGGCTTTGCCCGCCCCGGAAAATGCCACGTCCGTAAGGACGTGGAAATATATTGCTTAAGTTTCTTATATATCTTACAGAAGAATCTTCTCTTTGCCCCGGTCGAACCGCGCGACCTTGCCCTGGCGCAAACCAAGCATACCCATTTGTAATGCCGTTTGCACATGGTATGCTAAATCCATTGGGCTAAGAGTCTGCTGCTGACGCGAACGGCAGCAGTCGAGGAATTTCTGCCAGTATCCGACGAAGTCTTCCCCGTGCTCGATGGCGAAACGCTGGGGCTTTTTCTTGGAACCCTCAGCGGGCATAAAAACGATTTCGTTCTTTTCGATTGTGAGGGTGCCTTCCCACCCGCGAACAACGGGTATCCGCTGTCCCGAACCGC
Organism: uncultured Pirellulales bacterium; assembly: GCA_964559025.1. GTDB lineage: Bacteria > Planctomycetota > Phycisphaerae > Sedimentisphaerales > Anaerobacaceae > NIOZ-UU13. The sequence continues at coordinate 1,684 of CAZLIO010000588.1, forward strand.
GACTGCCCGTTCCTGGATGGTTATTGGCCTGCGTCCCGAGCACAGCCACGGTGATCTTTTCAGGGTAATCAATGAGCATATTAAACGTATCGGGTATCTCACGCTCCTGATAACGGAACTTGCCGCCTGTCGCCACGACCATATTTGGCATACTGACTCCAAGCATGGACAGCACCGGCGTCAGACTATGTGGAAACAAATCGGTCGAAGGCCCGCCCGAATAATCCTCGTACATCCGCCAGCGGAAGAATCGGCTCACATCAAATGGACGCTCAGGCGCATCGCCGAGAAACGCTTTCCAGTTCAGCTCAGAACCGGGCCTAACATCGGCATCATCAATTGGCATACCTCGCTCACCCCAGTCGCCGACGCGGAAATAGCCGCACTCAGCGTGGACCGGCTGGCCGATAAGACCATCCACAATCAGCTTTTTCATTTGCCACCAGGCTGAGTCGTACATACCCTGCGTGCCGAGCTGGAAGACCTGTTCGCTTTTCTTCACCTCTGACGCCAATCGCTTAGTCAGCTCGAACTGCCGCCAATGTGTTACCGGTTTTTCACAGTAAACGTCTTTACCCGCCCGGACGGCGTCAATAGCCTGATAGCCGTGGTGATGGTCCGGCGTGGCAATGCAGACGACATCGACGTTCCCATCCGCGAGCAGGTCGTGATAATCCATATATCCTTTGGCCTTGTAGCCGTCCGCGACTTTCTGCATTCGTGGTCGATAAGCATCGGATGCCGCAACTATGTCCACATTGACACCCCGGCTCTTAAGGTAATGCACGGCCTTAAGGTGAGCCTGGCTTCGACCGCCGCAGCCGATGAAGCCAACTCCGATACGCTCGTTGGCACTCTTGCCGACGGCAAGTTTCGCAGATGTACCTGCAACTGTAGCCACCGCTGCCACACCGGCCCGATGAATGAACTGCCGACGCGTCAGACTGTAATCTATCTTTTCCAGTGAATTTTGTTTGTCACGCATAGCTTTCTCCTCAATTCAGTTTATATTATTGCTTGTTCTTGACCCACCAGTTATAAACGTTTTCGATTTGTTCGTTTTCGACTCGATTGTCCCACACAACAACAGCATAACGTAATACCAGCGGTTTATCCGATGTCACCTTCAACGGCTCTCTGTGCAAATTCAGCGTGGCAGAAAGGTATGCGAATGGCTTAGTCATCGTAAACCACTGTGTCGGATGACGCAGATTATCCGGATGGCCGAACATAGTCACCGTAACAGGTTTGCCGTTCGCCCCGGCGGTATAGGAGCACCATCTCGCTCGCACAAGCCGTTCGTCACCCCGCACGAC
>CAZLIO010000589.1:0-2999 GCA_964559025.1 uncultured Pirellulales bacterium
AGTATTGACTATTGAGATTCGAAATAACTTAAATAAGAGACAGTATTGGAACTCAAGAATGGATACCGGATACTCGATGCTCGTCAAATTAAAAAAAGTATCGAGGAACAAGTATCGAGGAACGACCTTGATTGTTTTTATATCGTTTGCGCTTTTGGGTTTATGGTCGGGTTGTGCATCCCGCACCAAAAGAGCCGACGTTTTAGTTCGGGACAGCGGCGAGAGAAGCATTATCAAATCGATTGATTTTGTGAACAACCGGGCGTTTAAGGACAAGACTCTGGAGAGGAAACTGGACTTTAAAGTAGGCGATTACCTTGACCCGATTCTGGCCGAAGCATACAGAAGAACCCTGGCTGAATTTTATCGACAAAAAGGATATGCCTTTGTTGAAGTAACACTGGATAGCGAGAAGTTACAGCAAGGCCAGGTGGTCTATACTATTAACGAGGGTCCGAAGGTTAAGATCGGGTCGGTGAAGTTCAGCGGCAACGATGCTATCAAGACCTCGGCACTTAAAAAGGCTGTAAAGACGAAGCCAAAGAAATGGTTTTTTTGGCCTGGCTACTATATCGAAGAGGTGCCGGCTGAGGACGTAGAAAGGCTGCAAGATATCTACTACGCAAGGGGTTTTCTCGATTACAATATAACAGCAAAAAGAGAATTTACCGACGACAGGAAAAAGGTGCATATCACTTTCGAAATTGATGAAGGGCCAACCTATACCGTTGGTGAAATTTCTGTTACCGGTAATAACAACTTCGATGTGCAAAAACTGCTGGAAGGTTTGAAGTTAGAGCAGGAACAAATTTATCATAAGCGAAGGGCTGATTCACACACCAAGGAGATTCTCAAGCTTTATCAGGAGAGCGGCTTTGTGGATGCTCAGGTTGAGCAGAAGCTTGAGTTTGTTCCGGATGTTAATGTTGTCGATATTGAATTTTACATTATCGAGGGAAAACAGTTCAGGATCGGGCGGGTAGGCATAACCGGCAATGAGCAGACGCAGGATAAGGTCATCCGGCATGTGCTGGACGAGTATGGTTTTGTGCCGGGCCAATTGTACAACGCTGATTTAGCTCCCAGACAAGGGAAGGGCAAACTGGAAGAATATGTCCAAAGAACGACATTAGCCGAGGAGGTAATTATCAGACCCGTCACGCCAGGTAATGGAGCAAATAACCGCAAGGATTTAAGGGTTGATATTAAAGAGGGCAAGACGGGCTCGGTAATGTTAGCCGGCGGCTTTTCGAGCGACAGCGACGTAATCGGACAGCTGATTTATGAGCAGCGCAATTTCGATATTTCAGACTGGCCGGAGAGCTTCGGAGAATTCATTACCGGTCGGGCCTTCAAAGGTGCAGGCCAGAGTTTGAGAATTGCTCTGGAGCCGGGGACTCGAGTCAGCCGGCATTCGGTTACATTCAGCGAGCCATACTTCCAGGACAAACCCCTTACGCTTAACGTCAGAGGCTCAAGCTGGGAGGAGGAAATAGAAAGGCGAGATGACAGCAGGCTATACGACGAAGGCAGGACAAAGGGATATGTAGGGTTCGAGAGGCGATATGAGAACCGCTGGCGAAGGAGTATTGCTTTTAGAGTCGAAAATGTTGACGTCGATAACATTTATTTATATGCGCCGAAAGAGATAACAGATGTTAAAGGTGATAACTTCCTTGCCGGGGTCAGACTTGGCATCGGAAGAGATTTAAGGGATGACATATTTAATCCGAGCAAGGGCCATACTTTTAATGTTGGTTACGAGCAGGTTACCGGTGACGAGACTTTTGGGATATTGCGAGGTAACGTCGTGGGATACCGAACCCTTTATGAGGACCTGCTTGAGCGAAAAACTGTTTTAGCAACGAAGCTTCTTGCGGCCACGATGATTGGCAATGCCCCATCTTTTGAAAAATTTTACGGCGGCGGCACAGGCACTTATGGTATCAGAGGTTTTGATTATCGGGGCGTGAGCACTCGAGGTCTTCAGACAAATCTCCCTGTCGGGGTCACACCACAACGTGAGGACCCGATAGGCAGCGACTGGATATTTTTGGCCAACGCCGAGGTAACCATGCCCTTGATAAGCGACAATTTCGCGGCATTGTTTTTCGTGGACAGCGCAGCGATAGACACCGGCAGCTACCGGGCCGCGGTTGGGACAGGCATACAGATACAGATACCAAATTGGTTTGGGCCGGTGCCGATGCGATTTGAGATTGCTATGCCATTTATGAAAGACGACACGGATGAGACACGGACTTTCAGCTTCTCTGTGGGAAGACTGTTTTAGCTAAGTGGTTAAATATAGAATAGAATTGTGCAAAGTATGCCTAACCTCAATTTTGCAGAAGGCTTAAATAGTAAATATAGAAAGGGCAATTTATGAAGGTCAAGACAATGGTTTTGGGTTGTTTAGCAGGTGTGGTTATTTTGGCAATGGGGTATGAATACAGCCAGGCTCAATCGAAAGGCGATACACCATCTTCGAAGATTGGTGTTGTCAGCATTCTGAAAGTCTTTCGTGACTGTAAGAGAAGCGACGCGCACAGGACCGAGTTTAACGCCGAGCAAAGCAAAATAATAGCAGCATTGAAGACACTTTCCAAAGAGATCGAAAAGCAGGAAGCCGGTCTCAAAGCATTAAGACCGGAAAGCAGTGATTATCTGGCACAGCGCAAGGAGCTGATAGATAATCAGGCCCGTCTGGAGGCTGAGCAGAAGTTCTACAAAGAGCAGGGAATATTGAAACAATACAAATGGAGCAAAGAACTCTATCAAGATATTCTGCGAATAACCTCTGAGCTGGCCGAGCAAAAGGGTTTGGATTTGGTGTTGAGAAAGGATGAAATTGACCTTCTTGCATTAAGTGTCAATGAAATTTCGGAGACAGTCCGTACTCACAAAGTGCTGTATAGCGGCGGATGTGTAGATATTTCTGATGAGGTAGTGGCTCGGCTGGATAAAGAATAATCACCTGGTATAATGGTGAGTAGTGA
>CAZLIO010000590.1:0-2998 GCA_964559025.1 uncultured Pirellulales bacterium
AAAAGCAAAAAAACTTTTTTTTCTTTCCAAAGTATGCCTAACCTGCAATTTTACAGAAGCCTTTGAATATTAATAAGAGGAAAGGATTGACTGTACATTGAAAAAAGGATTGATATCAACAAGCTTTTTGTGTTTGCTGGTACTGTGCCTGTCTGTTCCCACTGTCTGCTTCGCAAACGAAACAGCGAAAGCTCAGACCAACCAGAAACTTCTGGGCGACGAAAGTGACGGCAGCCGGGCAGCTTCGATTCACCTTATTCCTCTGTTTTTTGAAAATGAAGACGGCGAAAAAGGAGGAAAAATTTCCCCCGATGACGACCCTCTTCTGCCATTCTCGACTCGCTGGACCTGCGGGGATTGCCACAGCTACGGGATAATCAGCAAAGGCTGGCATTTTAACGCCAACGACCCGAATGTCGTTCCAGGCCGTTCGGGACAGCCCTGGATACTGACCGACGCTCGTACCGGCACCCAGATTCCTCTTTCATATCGTCCCTGGCCTGGGACTTTTAAGCCTGAGCAGGTAGGCCTGACAGCTCGTGAGTTCACTCTGCATTTTGGCATACATACACCCGGAGGCGGCGCAGGGGAGGTTGAAACACAAGACCCAGACGAGATTATGCGCAGCTATATTTCCGGCAAGCTGGAAATCAACTGCCTGAGCTGCCATAATGCCGACCCAGGTCAGGACCAGAGTAGTTCAACAGGATACGCTGTCCAGATAGTACGTGAGAATTTCCGCTGGGCCGCGGCTGCCAGTTGTGAATTTGCTACCGTCAAAGGTTCGGCTAAGTCTATGCCCGAGACCTACGACCCCTTCATGCCTGAGCCGTTGGAACACCCAAAGAGGCTTCCTCCGACAATTACTTATCGTAAAACCGCTTTCGAGAAGGATAACAACGTCTCGTTTAACATCGTAAGAGAGGTCCCCGACCACCGCTGCTATTTCTGCCACTCCAACCTTTATATGGAAAAGGAAGACACGGAGAAATGGAGCTCGGATGAGGATATTCACCTGACGGCCGGTTTGAAGTGTGTTGATTGCCACCGTAACGGCGTCGAACATAACATCATCAGAGGATATGACGAAGAAGCAGGCATCACACAGAACCCGCTGGCTGCCACAAGCTCGTGTGAAGGTTGTCACCTGCCGGAAGGTGAAGAAGAGCCTAAAGCGGGTCGCCTCGGTGCACCGATTCCGACCCATATAGGAATCCCGACGATCCATTTCGAGAAACTTACGTGTACCGCCTGCCACAGCGGCCCCTGGCCTGGTGAAAAAACCATGCTGACTAAAACCTCCCGTGCTCACCGCCTTGGAACAATCGGCGTCAACAAATCCCATGAGGCTCTTCCGCACATTATTGCCCCTGTTTTTGCCAAGCAGGGCGGTATCGGCGCTGCGTATATGGGTAGGCTTTTAGTTCTGGAAGGCGGCAAAATTGCACCTCATAAGCTGATTTGGCCTGCCTTTTGGGGGACATTGAAAGACCAAAATGTTTCACCGATTGATTTTGAGGTTGTCGAACAAACAGTCGGCACGGTTTTCGCCAATGAAAAGCTGCCTGCTTCCGGTGATTGGCCGGCCTTGTCCGCCGAACATATCACTAAAGCACTGAATTCGCTCAAAGGAGCGGTTGAAGGCGAGCCTGTTTACGTTAGCGGCGGCAAACTCTACAATCTTGACGATTCGGGCAAACTGCACCAGGAAGAGGACCCGGCGGCCCAGCCTTATTTGTGGCCCATCGGCCATAATGTCAGGCCGGCTGCACAATCATTGGGCGTTCGTTACTGCACGGACTGCCATGCCACGGATGCGCCTTTCTTCTTCGGTGACGTCACCGTTGACTCTCCTATTGTTGCGGGGCGGGAAGCTAAAAGAATGATTGAGTTCCAGGACATCAATCCATTCTATGCCTGGGCGTTTGCTTTTTCATTCGTGTTCCGTCCCATGATGAAATATATTTGTCTCGGCTCGTGTGCGGTTCTGGGCCTGGTTTTATTATTATATGCGCTAAAGGCCCTGACCTGCGTCGTGAAGGTGCTGGCCGGGGAAAATTAGTGACTCTTATTGAAAATAAGTGATATGTATCAAACGATTTCAATAATCGCTATCCTGATTACCTTGGTGGGTATTGCCCTGCACCGCATAGCTTCGCCTTCCAGGAAAAAACGTCAGAGAAAATCCGCAAAGAAGAGCATTGTGGGCGTTTTGAGGATACTGGTATATCTGCTGGCACTACTTTGCTTTGTAGTTCTGGCGGTTACCGGTTTTTATCCGACGCTTGTTTTAGGTGAGCACATTTCGGGTTATCTGCTGATGATTCATGCCACTTTCGCACCGATTCTTGCGGTGTGCTTAGCGGTTTTAGCTGTAATGTGGGCGAGCCGCTGCCGTCTGTCTTATAGCGATTGGCCGGGGTTTCAACGTTTTGTTCAGCGCGTGACTTTAGTCAAGAGTTCCGTTAACAAAACCCCTCATAATAGCTCCGGCCTCGGACAAAAATTAACATTTTGGCTTATAATCTTTTTGGCTTTGCCGTTAATCCTGTCAATAATCCTGAGTATGTTTACGCTTTTCGGAACGTATTGGCAGGAATTACTTTTGGGTACGCACCGTTACACCGCTTTGGCGTTCGCAATGGTTGTGATTGTGCATACTTACCTGGTAATCCGAACTTAAAACTGAAGTCTTGTTAAAATGCAGGAACAATAACCAGGTGACTTAGTCCTGCTTGTTTGTCGTTCAGTTTGTTTTGTGATTTAGCGCTCGGGCCTGTGGTTACGCGAGTGCGTATGTGTTTAGCCAGAAAGCTTAATAAGCAATAACTGACGTGGCACGGGCTTCCAGCCCGTGAAAACACGGCCAAGATGGCCGTGCCACCAAGAAACCAACAGCGGCTAAACACATACGCGAGTGCAGGCGCAAGAGAAGGGGCCCAAGCAGGCGAGAAAGGAGAGAAAACCGATGGAGAAGGTAAAGGTAGCGGTTGTAGGG
>CAZLIO010000591.1:0-2986 GCA_964559025.1 uncultured Pirellulales bacterium
AGCAACAATTCTTCTTGCGGCTTCGGTGTTCCATTTCCATATCATCGATATAGGAGAATTGAAAGACTATTTGCGAAGTCGCGGTTTGAACGTGAAGTAATGAGTCAGCTATCCTGCCTAAGTCAGTTAATTTGTGAGTGGTTAATTGCCGGGCTGAATACTCACTACTCACCACTCATTACTTACTTTAATCGTATGGAGAAGAGTATGAAGTTTTTAAGAAAGCGGTTATTCTCAATTGGCATGTTTGTCTTATTGGCCGTAGGGCATCTTTTCGCCAATGAGCCGGTAACGCTCGAGAATGTCGTGCCTCCGGGGCGAAACCGGCCGGACGAATCACTTATTGAAAAGTTTTCAATGCAGCAGGGGCTTCGGTTCCTCGACTCGGCCGCGCTCACCTGGCAAAAGCAGCGCAAGTGCTTTGCATGCCACTCGAACTATGTCTTCTTGATGGCCCGACCGGCCATCACCCACGAAGTGCCCGCCCACAAGCAGATTCGCGAAGCCGCGGAGTATTTGGCCTTGCATCCGCGTAAGACGGGCTATCAGGCGACCGAGGCGGTGATGGTGGCATCAGTGCTGGCACAAAACGACGCGGCAACCACTGGAAAGCTGCATTCAGCGACCCGTTTCGCCCTGGATCGGATCTGGGACTTCCAGCGTGAGGATGGCGGTTGGACCTGGATGAAGAACAACGAGCCGCCGTCGGAGATTGATGACCATTACGGTGTGACTATGGCGGCGCTCGGCGTCGGCACGGCCCCGGACGACTACGCCCAGACGCCAGCCGCTAAAGAGGGTCTCGAAAAAATCCGCAGCTATTTCCGTAATAATCCACCAAAGAACGTTCACCATCGAGCGATGAAGATGTTGGCCTCGCTCCGCGTGGACGGGATTATGGCAGACGCCGAGCGCGAACAGGTCGTCGATGACCTTCTCGCCCTGCAAAAGCCCGACGGTGGCTGGAACCTGGCCACGCTGGGTACAAACTGGAGACGGTCCAACGGCACACCGCAAGACTACGAGACAAGCGACAGTTATGGCACCGGCTTCGTCATTTACACGCTCCGCACCGTCGGTATCCCGGCCGGCGATCCGCGAATCCAGAGAGGAATCCAGTGGCTCAAGACCCATCAACGGGCCAGCGGACGTTGGTTCACCCGCTCAATGGAGAAGGACAGCCAACACTACATCACTCACTCCGGTACCGCTTACGCCATCCTTGCCTTGGCCGCGTGTGGTGAAACCGCTCCGCCTGCACCGCCGGGACCGTACGAGGGGAAACCCACGACATCCACTGAAAGACCGTCCCCGCCTACGACGCGGACCAAAGCCCCATCGACGGAGGCCATCCGGCCGGACGAGACACCGAGTGCTAAAAAGGGCCTCGAGAAAATTAGAAAATACTTCCAAAACAATCCCCCCGGTAATATGCAAAATCGGGCAATGCTGATGTGGGCAACAGTGTTCGACGCACCGCAGCAAGCAGGACAAAATATAGCTTCATCTCCACAAGCTAACGCAAAAGATGAATCCCACGTACTGTCCAAGGATTTGTTCCGAGTTGCCCGCGGAAAGGATCATCGAATTCTAATTAAGACTGACTGTCTTAGCGCAGAGATTTGGCCCAGGGGCTACGTGAGTGGCATTAAGGCCAATACCTTTGTTGATCGCAGGACAGGCGCTCTCGACAGCAGTTTTGGCTTGGATATTGTTGATTTTCTCATGGGGCCTGGTGCCAGAAGTGGGCTACCGTATAAATACGGTGACAAGATCCACGGCTACATCCCAAAGCACTTCGTTGAACTGCCCCAGATTTGTACTCAGGCTGGGCACATAGACTCCGAGTTTTTCATGGGTCGTGATTTCGTGGCTGTGAGTCAATCATGGAGGTGGACTGAAGCCGCACCGGGATATACGCCTGGTTCTCTCTGGGAGCAAACGATCATTTTTCCAATGGGTCGGCGATACTTCATCTCCTGTGACTGTGTCCAGAGCGCTAATCAGGTCGAAGAGGTGTTTCTTCGAATCGATATGCCTGGTCATATCAAACACAATCGGGGCGACACTTTCGAGCAGATATACCTGAGCTACGAGGGCTACATACCTGCCTCTGACTTTTTTGAGGACTTTGCCCCTGACAGCCGCCACTTCTATCAGCGAGGCTTTCATACGCTGCCGCCACGCATGATCCGAGCACACAAGATTCCTGGTAAGGGGATGCCCTGGCTTACCGGCATGACCCTCGATCCTAAGACGGTCAGTGAGGCCTGGTGCCATCAGCGCGGGTATGTGTGCCTCATCCAAGAAATTGGCGGCTTGCCTGTGAACCCCGGAGATCGCTTTGCAGCCTCCTACATTGTCGGCTACTTCGATTCTGTCGAAGCAATGCAAGCTGAATACGACCGATACCGTGACTTCACCTCATTGGCTGCCAACAAGGACTATTGGCTGCTCAGCGAAGGGGTTATCGTGCGAGAACAAGACAATCGCTTCAGAATCGTCCCACAAGGTGGGGGGCCGGAGCCAAAGCAGTGGCGCGTGTTGGCCCATGGTCAAGGACAGGCCATTGTTAACGGGCAACGCATTCATATTAGTGGTGAACATGTTGTTGAAGTACCTCGGTGGGAATAACACATCGAGGTGGGATTCCTGAGGTTTAGCCAGATTAACCTCACTCCCATTACTGTTTGAACATAAGGCGTTTTTGGGTTCATAACCATATCGTCATTTCGACTGAAAAAGCCGCAGCACTGAGCGAAAGAAAGCTTGCCCTGAATTAGCCGTAGCCCTGAATAAGCCGAAGCCCTGAGCGCAGTCGAAGGGGAAGTTGAAGGGGCAGCCAAAGGCCCGAAGGCCAAGCGGGCAGAGAAATCTGTCAAAGTAGGCAATGTTTATTTTTCATAATCAAGCTATTTAGTAACTGTTGCAGAAAACGAAAATCGACAATGTCACCCCTGCGAAAGCAGGGGTCCAGAGCGAAAAA
>CAZLIO010000592.1:0-2973 GCA_964559025.1 uncultured Pirellulales bacterium
GGCAACCAGTCGATGCCGCTTTACTACGACAACAGCGTTGGATACTCTGAGGCGACTTTGACATTGACTTACCCACGTGACTGGACCGAGAAAGGTGTCAACACGCTGACGATTTGGTTCAGGGGTGATTCCGCTAACTCTGCTGAGCCATTGTATGTTGTCCTCAATGGCGGTGCGGTGGTCTCTCACGATAATCCTGATGCAACACAGATAGATGAATGGACAGAATGGAATATCGATTTGCAGGCTTTTGCAGACCAGGGTGTGAACCTGGCCAATGTCAATATGATTGCCCTTGGTCTTGGTAGCAGGAATAATCCAGTGGCTGGTGGTTCAGGTACAATGTACTTCGATGATATTCGCTTGTATCGGCCGGCAGCGCGGCTGTTGTGATGGCTATGCTCTGATGGCAGCCGGTTGGGCTTAATGTGGTCATGTATCATAATTAGAGAGATTTTCCTTGACGGGAAGGCGGCTGATTTGGTATAAACAAGATTGATTATACTTGGGCTCGCCTCGACGTGTGTCTGTGTACTTTGAGCTTCTGGTGAACCCCGCCCCTCGGAGGGGCTGGGTGCAATGAAATCAAGTAGCTTATTGGGCTCTTGAAGGAAGGAGGTTGTCTCAAGTCGTAAAAAACTTATCCTGAGCAAACATGGATAAAATGTAGCGAGTGTGAGAATTGTTATCGGTCGTTTTGTATTTCTATTTTTTTTGTAGGAGGATAGCCATGTGTAAAAAACTAATTCCTTTCTATACATTGTTGTTAATAACAATGCCGGTCTATGCTATAAAAAACTACAACTACAAAATCTCCAACTACGGAGATTCACACCAGATCTGGTTTGAAGCCGAGGATTACGATGAACGCAATCCCGACACTGATCAGTATTACCCGGTTGTTGACGCGGCTGATGCCTTCGGTCAGGCAATTAACCGGGCAGGCGGCGCCGGCGGCATGATTCGCTGGACTTTCGATATCCGTGCAGCCGACGGCAAGGCAGGTACCTGGTATTTCTGGGCGCGTGTCTTGAATCCGGAAAATCAGTCGGATTATATGCTCGTGGAGGGAGACCCGGATGACGCAGAGATTCCCACTGGCCCCCCCTTCCCGGGAAGTGACGGCACAGCGCCATTCGTTAATGATGATGACCGAATCTTTGAGCGAACGGATAATACGTGGGCCTGGTGGGGAAATGACGAAGGAAGTACCAAAGAGCTTCAAGATGGCGAGAACACGATGTACATCTTTCACAGGCAAGCGAATAATACCGTGTTCTGGGATGTCTTCATGTGGACGGACAACCCTAACTATGTGCCCACCGATGAGGATTATCAAAATGCCACGATAGCTCCTCTTGGCAGGGCCTTTAATCCAACTCCGGCTAATGAGGCCCTGTATGAGGATACGTGGGTAAGCCTTAGCTGGAGGGCGGGAGATTACGCGGCCTCGCACGATATATATTTCGGCGAGAATTTTGCCGATGTGAACGATAGCGCCGAAAGCACATTCCAGGGCAGCCAGCCCTCGACATATTTTGTTGTTGGCTTTCCCGGATTTCCTTATCCGGATGGCCTTGTTCCGGGCACGACTTATTACTGGCGAATCGATGAGATCAATGAGGCCGAGCCGGATAGTCCGTGGAGGGGCTATGTCTGGAGCTTTACGATTCCTTCCAAGACCGCCTATGAACCCGACCCGGCTGACGGCGCCAAATTCATAGACCCGAATGAAGACCTTCGCTGGACTGCAGGTTTCGGCTCCAAATTGCACCATGTATATTTCGGTGACAATTTTGACGATGTGAACAACGCCGTTACAGGGTTTCCTCAGGGAACTACAACCTATACTCCCGGCACACTTGAATACGACAAGCTTTACTACTGGCGTATCGATGAATTCGATGGTTTCGGCACGCATAAAGGCGATGTCTGGAGCTTTACGACCACACGCCCCGGCGGAGGCGTAAAAGGCAGCTACTACAAAGGTATGGATTTAACCAATCTCGTCCTGACCAGAATGGACCCTCAAATCGACTTTAGCTGGGGCACGGGCGGACCGGACCCGTTAGTCGATGCTAATCAGTTCTCAGTCAGATGGGTTGGCCAGGTGGAAGCGGCATTTACTGAGACCTACACCTTCTATACCATGAGCGACGATGGTGTGCGTCTGTGGATTAATGGTCAACAGCTTGTTGACAACTGGACCAGCCACTCGGCCACTGAGAACAAGGGAACAATTGACCTTATGGCCGGACAGGTATACAGCCTTGAGATGGAATATTATGAAGACCTCGATGATGCAGTGGCAGAGCTGCGCTGGAAAAGCCCACGCACGCCAAAGCAGCTCATTCCACAGGGTGCACTGTCTCCACCTGTAAAGGCCAGTGGTGCGTATCCACCTAACGGCGCGGTGGATGTAAAGCAGACACCGATTCTTACCTGGAAGCCCGGAGAACATGCAGCCTCGCACCAGGTGTACTTCGGAGCTGACCAGGAAGCCGTGCAGAACGCCGATACAGGCTCACCCGAGTACAAAGGTACCAGAGACCTCGGTTCTGATAGCTACGACCCCGGAAAGCTTGATTGGGATACCACCTACTTCTGGCATATCGATGAAGTCAATAACGTCAACACCGACAGTCCGTGGGTTGGCAGCCTCTGGAGCTTTACGACGGCCAACTTCCTTATAGTGGACAATTTTGAGGACTACGACGCCGGCGAGAACCAGATATGGTACACCTGGAAAGACGGGCTTGGTTATGGCACACCGGGTGCTGACCCTTACTATCCCGGTAACGGAAGCGGCTCGGCTGTAGGTGATGAAAATACTGGTTCTTACACTGAGGAAACTATCGTTCACGGAGGCAGCCAATCGATGCCGTTATTCTATGACAACAATCAACAGGGCAAGTTCAAGTATTCGGAGGCGGAGCTGACGTTGACTTATCCGCGTGACTGGACAGAGAACGG
>CAZLIO010000593.1:0-2966 GCA_964559025.1 uncultured Pirellulales bacterium
AATCAAAAAAACAATTTTCTTAAATAATATATGCCTAACCTGTAATTTTGCAGAAATCATTATTAAGAAGGAACAAGGAGCAAAAAGCATGAAAGTTACGCGAAGAAAAAAAAGAACAGCCAATATCGGTATTTTCGGAGTTGGTTTTTATACATACTGGTCACAGTTCGACGGTCTGCTCGAGGAGCTCAGTCACAAGCTGGACATCTTCATCGACCGGGTTAAAATCCACGAGGTGGAGGTTACGCATTTCGGCATTGCAGACGATGCTGCCTCTGCTTATGCCCTTTTGCCAAAGCTCAAAGCCGCGGATCTTGACCTGGTATTCTGCCACATGCTCACCTACGCCACGTCGGCATCATTCGGTGCGATTATTCGCGGACTGGACATCCCGTTGGTCTTGGTCGCGCTTCAGCCCTTAAAGGCTTTGGACTATTCCAAGGCCTCTACCTACATGCAGTTGTGCAATGATGATTTCTGCGCCGTCCCTGAATTCACCGGCGTAGCCATCCGCATGGGAAAAAAGCCCCCACCCGTTATCCTTGGCACCCTCGAGGATGACCCAATAGCAGACAAAGAAATCACAGAATGGTGCAACATCGCAATGGTCCTGCATGACCTAAAACGGGCCCGCATCGGTCATTTCGGTCATCCCATCGAACATATGCTGGACATGCAGACGGATCATACCGCGCTCACCGCAGCGTTTGGTTGTCACGTTGTCCAGACGGAGGCCGATGAGCTCCTGAAGCTGGAACGTACAGTTACTGAAAGCCAAATAAAGGCCAAGAAGATGCAGATTCTCGATCTCTTCGACACACCTGCCCCGAAATCCGACCCCATCACGGAAAAACTGACTGACGAAGACCTCCAGGTTGCCGCCCGGGTGGCAGTAGCCTTAGACAAATTCATCGACACATACGCTCTGGATGGGCTGGCCTACTATTACGAAGGAGAAGAAGGCAGTCCGATGAGGGAATTGGTTACTAATCTGATTGTAGGCAATTCTCTGCTCACCGCCGCCGGCTTTCCCATGTGCGGTGAGTCTGATTTGAAGACCTGCATTGCCATGTTGATTATGGATCGCCTGGATATCGGGGGAAGCTTTGCGGAATTTCATCCCATCGATTTTAACGAGGGCTTTGTCCTCGTCGGTCATGATGGACCGCATCATATCAATATCGCCGAGGGCAAACCCGTTCTTCGCAGCCTGACCAAATATCACGGAAAACCAGGCTTCGGAGCCGGCGTTGAATTTAAAATCAAGGAGGGCCCGATTACTATACTCAGTATCGGTCTCACAGCCAATGGCCGGTTCAAGTTTGTCCTCGGAGAAGGCGAAAGTGTGCATGGCCCCATACCTCCCACAGGCAATACAAGTACCCGCGGATTCTTCAAACCGGATATCCGGTCTTTTCTTAAAAGGTGGGTGGCTGAAGGACCGACCCATCATTTTGCACTGGGCGTGGGTCACCATGCCCGGACCATTCAACATATCGCAGAGATATTGAATTTAGAAAGTGTCATTGTTACATCGGAGCATGAGTGAGCATGAAATACAGTAAAACTATTAGCCTGTTGCTGTCACTGGTAATTTTATCAATCCCCATACAGGCACAAGCGACCGAACAGATAGATTTAACCAACCCGTTAGCTGCCGGATTTCTACATCCGCCTAAAGCCGCCAGGCCATCGATATACTGGCTCTGGCTGAACGGATATGTAAACCGTGCTTACCTGGAAACGGAGCTGAAGCAGTTCAGTGAAAAAGGTATTGGTGGCCTTTGCATCTTTGACATGGGTGCACGGGGCGATAAGAAGGCCGTTCCTCCACCAGGCCCTGCATTTATGAGTGATGAGTTCTTGGAGAACGTTGCCTACGCCTTGAAGCTCGCCGGCAAGTTTGATTTCGATGTTCAATTAGCGGCCTGCAGCAGCTGGGACCTGGGCGGTTCCTGGGTACAACCACGCCATGCCAGTATGGGGCTCTACTACACGGAAATCCGGGTCAAGGGACCTGCCGATTACGACAGAGTGCTTCCGTTTCCTGAACTTCCTACCGAAGCCCCAAGGGCCCCGGATGGCAAACCCGCTTTTTTCAAGAACGTTGCAGTATTGGCCATACCGGAGACTAAAAGGCAGCCGGCCCATGAATTCATCTTCGAATTGCCGCGGACCGATTTTCATCGCATCGACCATATCATTCTCTATAACACTCAAAGCGATAATCCTAATCGCTATGGCAAACTTCACCTTTTCGCTAAGGATTTTTCCGTAGCCGTGAGCACGGGTCGTCTCGACGGACAGTCTTTCAAAGAAATTCTCCGTGACACTTTAAAGCCGAATACGAAGCCTCAGCGTTTTAACTTCGCACCGGTTGACGCGCGCTATGTCCGTCTTCGAATCTACAACGGTCATAATCCCGATTTTGACATGGTCCAGCTCGCTGAATTTGAAGTCTACACTACCGGTGGGCGCAACATAGCCGCCTCGAAAGAAACCGATCGAATAAATGATTCGGCATATATAATCCGTTTTAATTCCCAGCAGAGCTCCGGCAATAAATGGTCTGCGGCCAACCTTCATGACGGAAAAAAATCCGGTGCGGATAGCTCCTGGGCTTCGGCCGGATTACCTCCTCTGGTTATTGAAGACCGGTCAAAAATCGTGGACCTTACGGAGCAGATTAATCCTGAAGGAAATCTGAAATGGAAAATCCCGTCCGGCGAATGGACTATCATGCGGTTCGTCTGCGCCAATACCGGCGAGCGGCTAAAGGTCCCCAGTCCGAATTCGGATGGACTGGCTACCGACCACTTCAGCCATGAGGCTACTCGCGTCTTTATTCAATATCTTATCGATCGCCTGGAACAAAAACTTGGCGATTTACAGCAAACGGCCTTGAAACAACTCTACCTGCCGAGCTATGAGGTAAAGGGGGCCACATGGACATCGGACTTCATTGA
>CAZLIO010000594.1:0-2962 GCA_964559025.1 uncultured Pirellulales bacterium
AGGCTCAATTCCTCGTTTGCAGACTTCGGCGGCACCTGGGACATCCTCGGCAAGCACCTGCGAAACGCCTACAGTCAATACGACGAAGGCCAGAAAAAGCTCGACCGCTTCGGAATGCAGCTCGACCAAATACAAGGCGAAACGGAAGGAAAAAACGAAATTGTTTAACATAAAGGTTAAAAATTTAATAAAGGATACTTGTTATGCCTGATACTTATGACTGCATTATAGTAGGTGCCGGGCCGGCGGGGCTGGCGGCGGCTGTTTATACGGCCCGCGACAGAATGAAAACCCTCATACTCGAAAAGCTCATGCCCGGCGGACAAATCAACAACACCGACAGAATAGAAAACTATCCCGGCATCGAGCGTATAGACGGCCCGGGCCTGATTGAACAGATGCAAAAACAGGTCCAGAACTTCGGTGCCGAGATAAAGAACAGCAGCGAAGTCACCAGCCTTGAGAAACTAAAGGATGGCAAAATCGCCGTAATTTGCGATGAGGATAAATTCACCACACGGGCCGTCATTCTGACGCCGGGCAGCGATTATCGCAAACTCGGCATCCCCGGCGAAGAAGAGTTCCGCCAGGCCGGTGCAGGTGTCAGCTACTGCGGGACCTGCGATGCGCCGTTCTTCAAGGGCAAGCAGGTCGTAGCCGTCGGCGGAGGCAATACCGCCGTCCAGGAAGTCCTGCACCTGACCAAATTCGCCGATAAGGTAACGATGATACACCGCAGGGACGAGTTCAGGGCGGCCAAGGTCCTGGTTGAGGAGCTTATGGCCAAGGCTAACGAGCCGAATTCGAATCTGATTATCAAGTACGACACAGTTGCGACCGCCATTCAGGGTGAAGGTAAGGTCCAGTCTGTCAGGCTCAAAAATGTCAAAACCAATAAAGAAGAAGACTATCCCTGCGACGGCGTATTCATATTTATCGGCATGGTGCCGAACACCGGCTTTCTGAAAGGTTCTGTCGAGCTGACCGACAATGGATTTATCAAGTGCGACTGCGCATATCTTCGAACGAGCGTCCCGGGCGTCTTTGTGGCCGGTGATTGCAGAATCGGAGCGGCTATGCAATTAGCTACAGCCGTCGGTGACGGCGTCGTCGCCGCTATGATGCTAAAGCAGTATTTCAGAGACCCGAAATGGTGGGACGAGCCGGTCAGCGAGCTGCTCGGGCCCGGCGGATGGTAGTATAAATTCTAAATCCGAATATCCAAATCCCAAACAATATGGTTAATTGGTAAGTGGTTAATTGGTGAGTTGAATACTAACCACTCACTACTCAGAAGTTCACAAGTTATTGTTTCGTATTTCGAATCCCCGTTTTTACGGGGACGAGTTTACACCTGCGAGGGACTTCGCCTTGCGGGAACCCAAAGCAGGTGTGCTTCGGATTTCCATAACCAAATTACATATATATCGTAAAAATACTTTTTTGTTGACGCCTGCGAATAGTGCAGGTATTATGACCACCAAATAATCCGGTGATATAGCAGGGAAGTAATTTTCTGCGAAATCTTGGCTGAAAGGACAAAGTAATGGCTGATAGTGTAACTGAGTTGACTGATGCTGCTTTTGACCAGACTATTCACAGTTCGGATGTGCCGGTGCTGGTTGATTTCTGGGCACCCTGGTGTGGGCCTTGTATTATGATAGCTCCTATCTTAAAAGAAATCGCAGATGTGTACGGGGACAAGGCCAAAATCTGCAGGCTCAACGTCGATGACGCCCGCGACAGTGCCATGGAGTTCGGTATAAGCGCGATACCCACCATCATTCTATTCAAGGACGGCCAGGTGCAAAAAAAATGGGTCGGCTTAACCAGCAAGAAAAACCTCGCCGCCGCAATCGACGAGCTGCTCTAACAAAACACAACTTGCATTTATTCGTATCATGGCAGAGATTTTTTACAAGTCAATGAATAGAAGAGCTTTCATTAAAACCGGTTTAGCTGCCGTCGGAGCCCTGGCTACTATCGTTTCAGGTTGCAGCCCCGGCTTAAGGAAAAGCGAAAGAAAGCCTGCTCGATGGGCACTTTTAGCCGACACGCATATACCGGAGGATGTTAATAACAATTATCGAGGATTCTATCCCTATCAAAATTTACAAAAAGTCGTTCCCGATATTATCTCTGCTTCGCCGGATGGCGTGGTTATTGCCGGCGACTTGGCCCGGCTGACAGGCCAGTTGGGCGACTACGATAATCTAAAAAAACTGCTAAGTCCGATTGCTGAAAAAAGACCTGTCTTTATGGCGCTTGGCAACCACGATGACAGAGACAATTTTGTTAAAGTTTTTAATGAAATCCCCGGAGATAAACAACCCGTTAAAGGTAAGCATATTGTAGTAGTTAACAATTCAACCACCCGTTTGATTATCTTGGACTCACTCTTCTACGTCAATGAGGTGCCGGGCTTATTAGGAAAAGCACAAAGGCAGTGGCTGGAAAACTATCTGAAAGAATGTGACGACACTCCAATAATCCTTTGTTTTCACCATACTCTGGGAGATGACGACGGAGACCTGCTGGACGTGCCGCGGCTTTTTTCTATCATCAAACCGATTCGGAAAGTCAAGGCCATTCTCTATGGCCATTCGCACGCTTACGGATTTTCCGAGTTCGAAGGGATTCATCTTATCAATCTCCCGGCGGTGGGATATAACTTCAGCGATGCCGAGCCGGTCGGCTGGGTCCAAGCGAATCTGACCGCCAAAGGTGGTGATTTTACACTGCACGCTATAGCCGGGGATATGAACAAGGACGGAAGTGTAACAAGACTGACCTGGCGGACATAAGAACCCGGAAAAAACAATTCTTGCAATTCACCACGTTAGAAATTTTCTTGCTCTGTTATAAAGCCACAAAAACTGTCATTCCTTCGCTTTGCTCAAGGACAGGTCTGAACGGAGCGAAGCGGAGTGAAGAATCTCTTTATGGCTCAAGAAATGAGATT
>CAZLIO010000595.1:0-2961 GCA_964559025.1 uncultured Pirellulales bacterium
TCACTTGATTTCGTTCCGTATTTCGTGCTTTTTAGAACATCGGTTCTAAAGTTGCTACGGGGTGCTCATTTTTGGTAATAAATTCCAGGACCTCTTCTTCGGTCGTGGCCGAGGTCTCATCGGCGATTTTGGCTAAGAATTCTTCCGGAGTCAGTCCTATTTCCTTGACTCTTTCGGCGATAGCATCCTTAATTTCTTCTTTGAGCATCTTAGGCATCCATACTATCCGCTTAATGCCGCCTTCGGCAGCGATGAATTTTCTTGAGTTGATGTAATGCTTGGAATGGCCGATGAATCCCGGTGTCTGCTGTCCGCCGCCGACGGTTCCGGCGAGCGTCGAAAATTTCATCCCACAAGGCGTCATCTCAGGAAACTCCCTGTTGACAATCATTATGCCTCCTGTTGAGGGCAGCACCGCAGCGATACATTCGAAGCAGCCACAGGAGGTCATCGGGTCTGTGATCATACTATACTGGCTCATTCGCTCGATGTTACCACCGCTGGCCTTGAGGACAAATGCGTTTACCTTATCCCATTGGCCGATGGTCGGCTCAATGCAATTGCCTTTGGAGATGGGCTGATTAGGTCCCGAAGGAATTATCTCAAATGCCGCCCGGCAGTCCAGCCAACTATAAGCACCGCACAAGCCCGGCCGTTCCGGCGAAACTACACAGACGTGGTTCGGAGCAAAGCTCTGGCAGAGAGTGCAAGAGTAAAAAGTATCGATATCTTCATCGGTCATACCCGCAATACGTTTATCGCGCTCGGCGAATACTTTGCGGGCCGTCTCACGAAGTTCTACAACCTTCCGCTCATCAGTTAAGATCTTAACCTGCACCTTATCCAAAATGTTAGAATATTGGTCGTGATACAGCCCATGGAGCAGCTTGCCTATATGTTCGAGTCTGAAGCCTGCTTTAAAAGCATTCTTGGAGATTCGTATCCAGCTTATGTCTCGCTGGCCCATATGCCACAGCCCTTGTGCCTCATTCATAAATGTGTGCACCTGCCGCTCCAGCACCGGCTCAAAATCAGGCTGCATTTTCCTCCCTGCTACTTCTATCACGATTCCCAGCGGCAGTTGTCCCCCTTCTTCGAGAGAATCGACATCTTGCCCTACCACTTCCACTTTGCCGTCTTCAACATCGGCCATATCCCGTATTGTGAGCCACTCAAAGGCGGTAGTTCTTTGCCCCCCAAATTCGCATTGCATATCGTCTTTGCGGATGCGTTCACCTTCAAATGCCGGGCTGTGTGGCACCGGGATGTCTATTTCCGCGACCTTTATCTTCAGGCCGCGAACTTCGATAGCCTTCTCGACGATCTGGTCGTGAGGAATTTCAGAGACCACATGCTCGTACGTGCATACACCTGTGGGCAGAATCTCCGGGATATCGGTATCGGCGATGGTGGGGAAGCCGTAATTAATTGCCCCGGCTGCCGTGGCGTACCATTCATCGGTAACCTCGCCCAGGGCCATAACGAAGGCAAAGATTCTGTTTTTGTTGTAGAGCAGATTTCGTCGGAAATCACCGGCCTGGACGCCTCCGAAGCTAAGGGCCGCCCGGCTTGCAAAACCGAGGGAGTATATTGCGGATGTGATTTCGCGTCCGAAGGGCACCAGTCGCGTTTCCCATCCTAACTGCACACCCCCTTCGACGAGCTGCTCGGCGAAAGTGGTGCCGTTGTGGTGCGCGGACATAAAAACATACAGGCTTCGTTCCTGGCACTTTCGGGCAATTTCTACCGCTGTTTCCACATCCGGTGCGGCGCCGGCAATTGCAGCAAATCCTGGTGCTGTCCCGTCCACGAATTGTATGCCGCGCTCGCGCAGGATTACATCATCGGCTGCGCCAAGCCAAATGCCGTCCACCGGATTGGGGCCAATTACATACTTGCAAGCCTCAATAATCTCTTCTGCGAAGAGCGTCGCCATACCGGCGTCCAGGGCCTGCCCCAGATAAGGGAGCCACAATTCATCATCGACCGGCGGCGGCAATAAGTCTTTTACTTCCTGCATTACTTCTTCGAAATCGGCTAATTTTTCCACCGCTCTTCCGGTCATAGAGTAAATGATGGGTATGTAGTAACCGGTGTTCGGAAACTCGACTTTGCAATCTTCGCCTTTTTCCTTGATAGCTCGCGTTAAAATATCATCGGCCTGTTTGGCTATTTTGTGAGCGCCGCGTATAGCTGCTGATGCAATGATTTTCGACATAAACTAACCTACCTTCGTATTTAATATACTGTATTACATTTTACTGTTTCGATTTTGTGCTCTTCTACTCTTCTACTCTATGGCCAATGCTCGCCGGTCTTCCATATCGTAAAGCTTGCGCTCCTTCTCTACGTTTATTCCCAGAGCGTCGCGCTTGCTTTCTATATGTTCAATCATCATTCGGGCGGCCTTGATTGGGTCGCGTTCAAAGGCCCATTTGCCGCCTATATCTTTTTCCATTTCTTCGGTTAAATAACGTGTTAAATTTGGAGCTCCGAGGACGGGCAGCGGCTCACCAATAACGGTATAAACCCCGGATGCAACGAAGTACATTCCGATTGAAACCGCCTTTTCCGACATCCATTCGGGTGCAGCCCCGGCGACCGGTAACTCTGAAATATCTTCGCCGAGCCCACCTTCGGCAACTACGTTTGCCAAAATAGTCAAGATCCTGCTGTTATCAACGCAGGAGCCAACGTGAAGAACTGGTGGTATCCCCACAGTCTCGCAGACCTCATGCAGGCCTTTGCCGCAATATTTTGCTGCTGCATCAGGTCTCATCAGCCCAGCTTTGCCTGCCGCAATCGCGCTGCAGCCTGTGCTCACCACTAAAACATCATTCTTGATAAGTTCCTTTATCATTGTAAGATGGCCGTAATCGTGCACCTGCTTTGGGTTATTGCAGCCCACAACTCCAGCGGCACCGCGAATTCGACCGTTAATAATATTGTCATTTAGAGGAC
>CAZLIO010000596.1:0-2961 GCA_964559025.1 uncultured Pirellulales bacterium
ACCGTATCTTCACACATTCCCTCAGCCGAAAGCGTTCTTCGCAGAGCTGTTCGAGGGCGGTTGTCTCGTTGAGGCATACTACCACACAAAGCCGTTTAATTCCTGGCAATTCGTTCTGATAGGCGACCCGTTGTATAGACCATTCAAGAAAGAATAAAGACCACAGACCAAAGTTGTTTGTCTTGTCTCTTTAGTCTTGTGTCTTTAGTCTTGCGTCTTGGGTCTTATGTCTTGTGTCTTGGGTCTTGAGTCTTGTGTCTTGTGAAATAACGCTACCAGATAGATTAGGGTAATAGTGGCTGCAATTCCCACAACAGAGACGATTACTTCTCGCAATCCGAAACCTTTGCCAAGAATCACGGAGAACAATTTTACAGTCAACAGCAACACTATTGGCCCGGCTAATGCTGCTATCAGCCATTTGGCTTTAGGGGGCTTTAAGGAGAGGAAAAGATGCATATAACAAATCCACAACATACTAAAAATCGGGTAGGCAAACAGATGAAACATCGCGTTTGTAACCGGTACCAGCTCCGCTAAATTCGCTCGCGTAATATTCGTTATCCCAAAGATCACCGCCCCGGTCACTAAAAGGGCGGCAGGCCAAAAGGTGAAAACTGAAAGCAGAATTAAGCCTGTAAACGTACCTGCTATATTAGCAACAATATCCATAACATCGCAATTACGCCCCGTAAAGCCCTGAAGCAGCTCATCAACCGCCCCATATCCGGTTAATACGATAAACACCCACCATGCGACGGCTTTTCGCCACACTACTTTTTGGTCCGGACTGACTGCGAACCAGAGCAGGAATACTAAAATCAAATATGCAAGGAAATGCAGGCCCTTATCAGAAACGCCGGCTTTTCTAACAAGGCCAGGGACAGGTATATGCGCAAGAATAAAAAAGCTGAGCCAATAAAAAACCAATAAGATGATAGTTACTTTTTTTCGCTGCGATATAGCCATTGAAACAACCCAAGAGAGTTCCTGGTTACTAATCGTTTTGTTTGTTGAAAAGTCACAATAACTGTCATTCTGAACGTAGCGCAGCGAAGTGAAGAATCTCTTTATAACCCAAGAGTTGAGATTCTTCGGCCCTTCGGCTCCGCTCAGGGCAAGCTTTCTTTCGCCTCAGAATGACAATCTCTATTTTTACCAGAGCGTAATAATCTGTCACTGAGGTTTCGATGGGCCAACCTGCCGAGACGTGGCCCTCGCCGCGATGCGTCGCAGCGGGCCGGCACGGCTGTCATTGCTCATATCTTCCGCAATCAAATACAACAGCCAGTCATAACCACCGCTTGGTGCGGAGAGTTCCTTTCTGCCATCCATCATTCCAGCATAACATCTGTCAGACGTGTTTTGGGCATCTATCCATATTACTTTGTACGGGCCTGCTTTAACAGCGACATTTACAACTCCGCCATCCGGCAGATACACCAGATACTGTTTGCCTTGTTCTGCCAGGCAAAAGCCGTTGTCCACAATCTGCTGGTTCGGGCTCATTCGATAAAAAGGTATCGTCTCAAAGAAATCCCACACTTTCCTGACGATGTCATGATTTACCTGCCTTTTTTCGGATAGGTCCATGCTTCCGCTAAAACCTGAAGATGAATTACCCTTCATATCCGCATAGTTGAGTGCCGCGGCTGACATCATTATGACAAATGCCTTTTTTCGGATATCAACATCATTATCGATGTTATGATACTTATTGCCGGGCCAGAATACTTCCTGGGCGTAAAGGGGCTTGAAATCGTGATGGTTTTTTAAGAGACCTTTATTAATGCGGGAGAAGTTGGTATCTTTCCACCCCTGCAGTGTAACGAAAGAGAGCCAATCCTCGTTTTTGAATGGGTCGTCTCCGCTTGGATTGTGAATCGAGATTAGATGCCCAAAGACATCCAGCTCCTTTATCCTTCGGCCAAGGCGATTGAGGTCGGCGGCTGACATAGCGTTCTGGAATTCATCAGGTTTTATTGTTGGTTCGGGGCCCGCCACATTAAGAAGGATGTTCCAGTAAGGTCCCAATCTCGCGAGTGTATACTTTATATACTGCTCCTGCTGCAGGTGATTCGTAGGAAAGTCTGAGCTTTGTCCGAAGAAACCGGCAAAGGGATATACCATTATCCTGCGTGCTGCCAGGTCGTTCATTATGGCTTCCAGTTTTTGGTATTCCCTCGCGTTTAGTCCGCCTCTGGCGGAGAGGTCGGGCGTCCTCCAGCCGCGACCGCGACCTTCGGCATCCCGGTTCAGATAATGGCTGGCCAAAGAGAGCATGTTATAGCCTTGAGTCTGCACCCAGTCTAAAAAAACCTTGCGTTTGGCAGATGGCCAGTTCTCAGCGAAAAACCGGTCGCCCACATGAAAGCTGCGAATCAAAACATGCTTGCCGCCTTTGTAACCGAACCACATTGGATTAGCCTCGTCCATGGAAATCATTCCGGGAATATCAGACCGGACGCATTCAAATGTCCCGCTTATGCCGTCTGAACCGTCGGAAAAAACAGCATTGTATTTCCAGGTGCCAATCTCCTCAGGCATAAACCGAATCTTCCATCTCTGGCCGCCGTCGTAGAATCCCCAGAACTTGATTCGGCTGCCATCGGGACTTTCGTAAGTAACATTTAACGTCACGTCTCCATAGGGATTCCGGTAGTTTTTTGTATTCTTTACCGATGCTTCAAAGCGAGCCCATCGGCCTACCGAAACACCAGCCAGGGCTTCAAAGCTTTTGGACGGCAGAAATGAAAAAAGTACAAAGAATAAAAGCACACTGATATGTGCCTTATTCTTAAGGCCGCTGGATTTCGAAATATCAATCAGAATTCCCATATAAATGTCTCAGGTTCCGGACATCTACAATGCTAACTGACAGACGGTAAAATGTCAAAGTCGGTTCCTTAAGGACTGGTAAAGAAATTAGGTTTCGTTTTGGCTCCAGCGAGGACAAGGCTG
>CAZLIO010000597.1:0-2954 GCA_964559025.1 uncultured Pirellulales bacterium
TGCCAGCTCCCGCCGCACCGCCCTGTCAAAAGTGCTCAAGCCCATACCATTGTTTATCAAAAGCACCCCTCCAAAATTGAGATAACGCCGAAGAGCGGTTACCGCCTCCTCAGAGAACGAAAAATCGTCCAAACCTGTCAGGTACAGGAACGGATACGAGGAAAGGTCGTCCTTTTCGGCATCCACCGCCACGCGCTTCAGATTAACACGAACAGCAGTATGCTGCCGCAGCTTCATAAGCAGTGCCGTCGCTCCCCCGGGATGCACATTCCACGCCCCTTCGTGCTTGAGCTGGGCAAAGACAAATTCATCGGTAGGTATCTTCTGGTCAGCCGAACCGAAAACTTCCGGCTGACCCTCCAAAAGTCCTACCTCTGCATACCCTACAATATAAGCCGCTAAGTTCAGCCCGAGCTGATTGGCGCTTTTTACATCGTAATAAACCGCCTTCGGCAGCTTCCCAAGTCTTGTTACGTCACGATTCCATCCACAGCCCAACCCATACTTCGAAACCAGCACACCGACCCGGCTGCCAACATAGATACCCTCCATAAGCGGTTGATTGGTCCCCGGCTTTTTTGGATAATTTACCCTGTTCACATCCACTAACATGTGATAGAGTGGATGGTCAGCCGGTATCACACGAAACTGAGATTCCGGAAAGGCCTCGAGGAAAACCTTCTTCGCCGATTCATAAAAGTAGGGCGACCCCGCTATCGAATCACAGATAACCATACCACCGTTCAATACGTATTCACGCAGGGCCTGGATATGCGTCTGGCTAAGCCTCAATGTCCGCACACCGCTGAATAGTAATGCCGGCAGCTTCTTCGGGTCGAAATGAAAATCATTAAGATTGATATTCTGCCAGTGGTATTGCAAATCCATCGACCGGCCATTACCCACGAACCTTTCCATATCCGTCGGACATAAATTCCAGTCGGCTATCTCCATCTTATCCCCACCGGAATCGACAAAAGAAGCCGATTCACCCCATATTACCTTGCCTACGAGGTAATCCGGCTGCGGCGGCTTCTTACGTTCGGTACGCCGCAAAGGCGTAGCCGGCAACGGCAGCGGAGGCAGCGCTTCGGCTGCGCTCATGTGCCTGCGAGGGGCCTTGGGTTTTGTCTTGTTGCCTAAATATCTGAACCAGTCGTCTTCTTTGCCCTGGGCCGGCACACTCACCACAAATATACAAACAATTAGCAGCAATCCCTTAAGCCACGATTTGAAACTAAATGACCGAAAGACATCGACTGTTCTTTTAGCCTTCATTGCATTAGCCCTCGTCGAAAATCAGAAGTCAGAGACTGCCTTCTGTCCTCTGACCTCTGTATTCTGTCCTCTGTCTTCTGTCAAGCCGAATAACCGAGTTTGGCCACGCTGGAACAAAATTTAAATATACACACTCCCTGATCAAAATCGCCCATTCTATTATAAACAATTTTCAACGAAAATTCAACGCATATATAGAACAACCTGAAAAAATCGATGCTTCTATACCGGCATAGGTCATTGCCAATAAAGAATTTAAAATAAAACGACCGTTACTTGCAGTTTCAGCCACCCAACCATCACTTCCGATAACAACTTCGTTCGAGAACTTTTCTGGCTGTTTGATATTTCTGGGGCGATATCAAATTCTCTGCTTGCGTTATTTCAACTGTTGTATTATCCTCTTTACGAGTCCCGGCCTTTATATAAAAAAAGGCATTATAAATGTTAAAAAGCACACTTTTGCTGAAATCAGATGTAAGTATATCAAAAACGCCGTCCAGCCGGCAGACACAAAACGAGGAGAAAAACATGAAATCACTAAATCGTCGAGAATTTATGAAAGGTTCAATAGGTGCTGCTACAACATTTACCATTTTATCTCAGGCCAAAAGTATGGCAGCTAATAATAAAGTTGTTTTGGGGATTATGGGCGTTGGCGGTCGGGGACGAGCACTTTTGACAAGTCTCGTAAAAAGGACTGACATTAAGCTCAAATACATTTGCGACGCGGATACCCGAAGCTATGGGCCTGCGGCAGAAATTGTGCTTGAGGGCCATGACTACAAGCCCAAATTCGTGCAGGATTTTCGAAGAATGCTTGACGACCCGGAAATCGATGCAATCGTCATCGCCACTTCCGACCGTTGGCATGCCCTGGCTACAATAATGGCTTGCCAGGCCGGAAAAGACGTCTTTGTGGAAAAACCTTTGTCGCTGTGCATCTGGGACGGCAGAAAAATGGTTGAAGCCGCACGCAAATACAACAGGATCGTCCAGGTTGATACACAAAGCCGCAGTGCCCCCTATACCGACAAGGCCCGCGAGTACATCCGCAGCGGCAAATTAGGGGATATTCATCTGGCTCGCGTATTTCTTATGCAGGAATCCGGTCCTATCCATGTAGCCGGCGTACAGCCTGTCCCTGAAGGCTTGGATTATGATTTGTGGTGCGGCCCTTCGCCTATGCTGCCTTATCGCCCAGGCAGATGGTTCTGGAGACTATGGGATTTCTATGTCGGTTACATTATGGCCGATATGGTTCATCAGATTGATTTGGCTCGATACCTGATTGGCAAAGAATATCCGGATACCGTATGCAATGCGGGCGGGGTTTACCACTTCGACGATGGCAGAGAGCAGCCGGACACTCAATTCACAACACTTGAGTTCGGCAAAATCACCATGCTCTTCGAAGCGTCCCTCTGGTCACCCTACATGCATCGAATCGTTCACCTGCAAGACAAAACCAAGTTTCCTGACTGGCCCTTCAGTGCAACAAAGGTGGAAATATTAGGCACCAAAGGATTTATGTGCTTCGGCAGACACGGCGGCGGATGGCAGGTATTCGAAGCCGACCCAAGCGTTCGCCAAAGTAAGGCAGTTGTCTCAGTGCCGGCCAAATTAAAATTTGGCAGTATAATTGATGAGCACTTTGAGGATTTCATAAGCTGCAT
>CAZLIO010000598.1:0-2942 GCA_964559025.1 uncultured Pirellulales bacterium
AAAAAACAAAAAAACGATTTTTTTCTTTTCAAAGTATGCCTAACCTCAATTTTGCAGAACTCATATAAAGTAAGCTGAGAGAGTTTAACGGCAAACCGTTTTTTCCTGAAAAAGGTGCGAGGCGAATTCATCGAGAGTGTTGTACTTGCTTTTCCCAATCGGCAAGCATTGCTTTGAGCCGCCTGACTTCCTCTGGCCGTTCCTCCAGCAGACTGCGGATTTCGCCGACATCTTCCTTGAGATCAAAGAGGTACTCCTCCGTCCGGCCGCCGTCGGTGCGTCGAATGTACTTCAAGTCTCCATCTCGCACTGCCCGCCATGTCCTGTCACCGCGCCGTCCTCTCCAAAAGAGCGTCCTTTTCCGGGGCGGTCGGCCTGTTTCAACCAGCTTGAGAATATCGAGCCCGTCGAGCTCGCGACCGTGAGGCACTGTAGCTCCAGCGATGCGAACGATAGAGGCGGAAAAGTCCATGGTGATGCACACCTGTTCACTGACTACTCCTTTAGGAATCACTCCAGGCCAGCGCGCCACTGCCGGCACACGAATACCACCTTCGAAGGTGCTGCCCTTGATCTTTGACAACGGCGCGTTCCGGGCGCTGCCGGTGCCGCCGTTATCGCTGCTGAAGATGACTACCGTGTCCTGCGTCAGCCCCTTGTCATCGAGCACTTTCAGTATGCGCCCGATGCACTTGTCCATATGCTCTATCATGGCAACATACACATCAGGCGGCGCTTGGCCCTGTTTCCACAGCGGCGAGTCCAGCGGCAGCGGATCCGGGCGATAGTCGTCAGGACCCTGGAACGGTGAGTGCGGGGCGGTGTACGGCACATATAGAAAGAAGGGTTCATCTGCATGTGTGTCTATGAATTTGATTGCTTCGTCCGTAGCGAGATCGGTGAAATAACCTTCACGCCGTATGGGATTGCCGTTGAGAAATAGGTTATAGCCCGCCACGGTGTCGAGGTAATGGAAATAGTCCATTCCGCCGCCGATACAGTAGAAGGAATGGTCGAAGCCGTGAAGATGCGGGGCGAACTTCGGTTCGTATCCCAGATGCCACTTGCCGGTAATTGCCGTTGCGTACCCGGCGTCCTTCAGCATTCGCGCTATTGATGTCTCTTCGACAGGCAATCCCAGGTCGTGTGTCTCTCGAAGGCGGATCGCATCGTCATATCGACCCACGTTGCCGGTCCCAATCGCACACTCGAGTCCACCAACCCGGTGCTGGTATCGGCCGGTCAAAAAGGCTGTCCGTGTCGGACTGCATTCCGGACCGTTCGCATAATACTGCGTGAACCGTACTCCTTCGGCGGCCACTCGGTCGATCACCGGGGTCTTAATATCCTGACGGCCGTAACATCCCAAGTCGCCATAGCCCAAATCGTCGGCCAAGACAAAGATAATGTTGGGTTTCCTGGCACGGGGCGCAGCCCGCGCCCAAGTAGCACTGCCTGACAGCAAAGACAATGTTGCCATCGAAGCGGTTGAGAGACCTGCTGCTTTCAGAAATTCCCTTCGCGTCTGATTATTCATATGTCACTCCTTATTGTATGTGATAAGAGTTCTGCAAAATTGCAGGTTAGGCATATATTATTTAAGAAAATCTTTTGTTTCGATTTTCTTAAATAATCCGATAGCTGTTTATTGTGCAAGAGCTTACTGTTTGAAAAGAAAAAAACAAAACAACATTTTTTTCTTTCCAAAGTATGCCTAACCTGCAATTTTGCAGAAGCCTTTATGAGACATGTTGGTAGTTGGGGCAAGGCCGCTTGCATGCACCTGTGTTTGACTCGACACCTGTACCCGCGTTTTCTGTGCGGGCAGCACAGGTGCGGGCACAGGTGGCGCAGGCACAGGTGCGACAGAAGCTTCATCCGCCGCTAAGTGTCTCGCAGCGCCCCGAACTGTCGCGTATAGCCGGCGTTCTGACGGATTTGGTCGTGATACCGAGGGTACATGCCGACAATCACGCCATCGGTCGGCTTGAGATGCTCGAAGGCGAATTTGAACGCCGCCTCGACTTTATAGTCGTGGCCGCACATCCGGCCGGCCGCTAAGATCTTGAAGCCCAGACAAGGCTGGTCAACCTGCCGGACTACTTTAGTCATGGCGAGGGGGTCCGAGGCGAAAAACGGGTAGCCGACCTGGACAGTGACCACCGGCGGCATTTTTTCCAGCTCCTCGGGAGTCCTGGTTAGGTAGTAAAAGCAAGTCATAAATAGATCGACCCGCCAGCCTTCGTCGGCGATTTGCTTGATGCAATCGGGATTGTGGGCCGAAACACCCGCCGGCACACCGGCGTCTTGGACACGTTTTACAAAATCGTGGACCTCCCGGCTCTTACCCTCCCGAAACAACCTGTCGGTGACCCCTCCGTGATGGACGATAGCGATGGGCTGGGTCTCCTGAACCACCTTCTCGATAGAAATGCGCTCCGGCCCACCGGCGTGAAGGCAGATGAACTTCATCTTCGAACCCCGCTCCCTCAACTTTCGGAAGACGTCGCCCATTTGTTCCGGCCGACTGAACTGGTGGGTATTGATGCCCTCACGTTCGCACGTCCAAAGGAATTCGACTATTCGCTCGGGCGTGAAATACTCTTGCATGTGCCGGTCCAGAATGGGGCCCATATATGAGTATCCGCTGATGGGATTCGAGCCGGCGATCAGCCGCGTGATGCTGTTCTCGCCAAGCCGTATCGTTGGCAGCAGCGGCGCGGCCGAGGCCCGCCCATCGGATAGGCTGGCCGAGGTGGCCTCCGCTGATGGAGTATGCTCTGACCGGCGCGTGCTGCCGATAGCAAACGACGAACCGGTTGCAGCCACCGAAAGCCCCAGGAGAAACTCCCTGCGACCAATTATTTGTGCTTTGTGTATTTCTGAATCCATGTTACTCTCCTAAAACCGTAAATACAGTACTCATCCGCCACCCACAGACC
>CAZLIO010000599.1:0-2939 GCA_964559025.1 uncultured Pirellulales bacterium
ATGAAGTATACCTGAGCACCGACGAGCAGGCTGTGATAGACGGCACCGCCGAGGTTGCTACTGTGATCGAGACTACTCATGGCCCGTTGAACCTCGATTTGAATACGACCTACTATTGGCGAGTTGATGAGGTCAACGAAGCCGAGACTCCAACAACCTGGCAAGGCGATTTCTGGAACCTCTCGACACAGGAGTATCTTGTTGTGGAGGATTTCGAGTCCTACAATGACATTCCTGCCGGAGAAGAGGGCAGCAATCTGGTATACGTGATGTGGAAAGACGGATTTGACAATCCGACTGTAAACGGCTCGACCATAGGTTATACTGAAGCATTCCAGCCTTCTATGGAGGCCTCGATTGTTTATGACGGCAAACAATCTGTGCCCCTTTTCTATGACAACAGCGTGGCCGCCTATTCCGAGGTCACATCGAATGTCGCTGATCTACAGGCAAGCCAGGATTGGTCCAAACATGGCATTAAGGCCTTGACACTACAGTTCTACGGCGATCCGAACAATTCTGTTAATGAGCAGATGTACGTGAAGCTCAATGGCTCCAAGGTCACATACGATGGTGACGCCGAGAACTTGAAGGGAATAGGGTGGCAGATTTGGTATATTGATCTGGCCTCGATCGGCGTGAGCCTCAGCAACGTCACTGAGCTAAGCATTGGCTTTGAGCGTATTGGAGCGTTTGGTGGTCAGGGAGTGGTTTACCTTGACGCTATCAGGCTGTATTCTTATGACCGTCAGGTGATCACGCCGGCAGACCCAGGCAGAACCGGTCTGCAAGCACACTACGAATTTGAAGGCACTTACAACGACAGTTCCGGCAACGCACACCATGGCATTGGAATGGGCAATCCCACTTTTGTGGCGGGCAAGGTCGGCCAGGCCATTAACCTTCGTGGTCTCAATGACTATGTAGAGATAACCGGCTACAAGGGTGTTCTGGGCCCGAATGCCTTTAGCATAACTACCTGGGTCAAGACCACGTACATAGGGGACGATCCCCAGGAAATCGTATATTATGGCACTCACGGCGACGGTCAAAGGTGTGAATTCCGTGTCCACACGGACGGCCGCATACGGATGGGTAATGGCGCCGGCCAGGTCGAGAGTGTCACCGCTATGACCGACGGTGGGTGGCACCATTTGGCGGCGACAATAAAAGAAAACGCCACGAACTCATCTTCGGACGTGCGAATTTACTTGGATGGCCAGGATGACACGCAGGAATCAACAGACCCGGATGCGTTCAATCTCGTCGCCGACTGGGATGTCACTATAGGTTATCGCCCCTCCCAAAACGACAGATTCTTCATGGGAGAGATTGATGATGTCCGCATCTACGACCGGGCGTTGTCACAAGAGGAGATTGCGTGGCTTGCAGGCCGGACTAAGGCCTTTGACAAGCCGTTTTGACATGCCGGCGATTAAGGTTGCGCGTTTGATATGGCACAGTGCCATCACTTGTACCTGCCTGCACCCCCGTGCTTTCCTGCCTGCACCTGTCGGTAACAGAGGCACAGGTGCGAAAGCAAGAACGGGGGTGACGCAGGCACAGGTGCGGTTACGCAAGTGCAGACAATTCGGGGCTTATACCAAACGATTCGGTATAGGTCCCTTTTCTGGTTGACTCCGTCATACGGCGCCGGATTCCGTCAAACAGATGCCGGATCTTTGACTTCGATATTGATTATGTATTGCTATGCCCGCGGAAACTGTGTATTTCAGAATTCCGGAAGGTCCGCAATATGCCATTTGACGCAACAAGGCTCTTCAAATATAATGACCGGCAAATAGAAGACAGAAAACAGAAGACAGAAAACAGAAGACAGAGGACAGACTCTGACTTCTGGATTTCATTGCAGTATTTTGCCTTTGATGGAGAAGATATGCTGGCGAGCGCCACTATAGCTGACCTTCTACGGCCTTGTGAGAGAAGGCGTGCCGTATTTTATGATATTGCCGTGGTCATTGGCGGTTCTTTGCTCATTGGCTTATGTGCCCAGGTAAAGATTCTGCTCCCCTTTAGTCCTGTCCCCATTACCGGCCAGACCTTTGCTGTGCTGATGATAGGGACGCTGCTTGGAAGCTGGCGAGGCAGCTTGTGTGTTCTTACCTATATAGTACAGGGTCTGGCGGGATTGCCCGTCTTTGCGCTGGGAGGCGGTTTTGCGGTGCTAATAGGGCCGACCGGCGGGTATCTGCTTGGTTTCATCCCTGCTGCGTACATCACAGGATTGTTGGCCCAGAAGGGATGGGACAGGCGGATTGGAACTACCGTTTTGGCGATGGTTTTGGGCAATATTGTCATTTATGCTTTTGGTTTGTTCTGGCTGTGCTGCCTGACGGGTATCAACAGGGCCGTGCCGGCTGTGGGATTATATCCTTTTGTGGTCGGCGACCTTTTGAAGATAGCATTAGCTGCGGCGGTCCTGCCGGCGGGCTGGAAATTACTTGAATTTGGCGGAATTGCCGATAAAAAAGAATAAATAGTATCAAGTGGATTAGAGCTTGATTCTCGTTCGAGCAGCGAGCATCCGGTATCGACCCGCCAACGGCGGGTTTTAATCGGAACCCAGCGTTGCTGGGTCGAGGAATGAATTATTGGGGAATAGTGTAACGGTAGCACGACTGACTCTGGATCAGTTAGTCCAGGTCCGAATCCTGGTTCCCCAGTATACGTTACCTGTTAATGTATCGAGAATAAAAGAGGGAAGGAAAATATGAAAGTATACTATGATGATGAAGTAGATGTTTTATATTTAAAGTTGGGAGATGATACACCAGATGGAGTTATAGAAATTTCTGAAGGTATTAATATAGATACAACTTCGCAAGACAAGATAGTGAGTATAGAAATTCTAAATGCTTCTAAAAAGATAGATTTAAGAACAGTTCTATCTTACTCCCTTGAATTTGATAAAGATTTAA
>CAZLIO010000600.1:0-2924 GCA_964559025.1 uncultured Pirellulales bacterium
ACGCATCCGCTTGTCCCCAATGAGCAGCCGTGTCTTTCGAACAGTCTCTTAACTTCCGGCGTAGTGCGATTCCGATTGTCCGTCAGCGCCTCGACCAT
Organism: uncultured Pirellulales bacterium; assembly: GCA_964559025.1. Lineage (GTDB taxonomy): Bacteria > Planctomycetota > Phycisphaerae > Sedimentisphaerales > Anaerobacaceae > NIOZ-UU13. The sequence goes on from CAZLIO010000600.1 coordinate 99, forward strand.
TATAGCCACACCACCTGGGCCGTAGCCCTCGTACAGCACTTCTTCAAAAGTAACACCCTCTACCTCGCCGGTCCCTTTTTTAATTGCTTTTTCAATCGTATCCTTCGGCATATTGGCTGCTTTGGCCTTGTCGATTGCGTATCGCAAAGACAGATTCGCAGATGGGTCACCGCCGCCGCTCTTGGCTGCGACTATTATCATTCGAGATATTTTGCTCCATATTTTACCGCGCTTTGCGTCGGCAGCCGCCTTTTTATATTTTATTCCAGCCCAGTGTGAATGACCTGACATAATTGCTCCTAACCAACACTATAACCTGCTAACTATGAACCAACTGCTAAACATTATAGCTTTTTGTAAAAAAAAGTAATGATTTTTCCATCAAAAATATTTCGTTCTGACTTATTTGTCCCTTTGTCTTACGGCTCCAGCCAAATTCCTCTGAAACTTTTTTTCTTAGGGTCAATCAGGTATTTGTTCAGGCACGTCCCGTCTTTACGAAATTTGCCCTTCATACACTCCCACGCTCCACCGACTTTGATTTCCAGAGACCCATCATCGCTAAGCATAAAAAGCTTATCCGAGTCCTTAAAGGTAACCAGCGCCTCAGGACTAAAATTGCTTTGACTTAATTCCCGCACTAATACCGGCGGTGTTTCTTTTTTTCCTGACCAGCGATATAAGGCAAACTTTGGGCTTTCGTCAAAACTGCCGGCGATAATGAAATATGCCTTGTGGAAATGGGAATACTCCATACTCCTTATCCCCTGACCGCGTAAATCCAACAATATCGGCTGACCAAAAATTGGCGCCTCGCAATCTTCAATCACCTGCTTGGGATTATTCAAAGGTACAACAAGAGCTTTTGTATGGCTGGTTACTCTATCGAATGGGCGAGGGTTTCTGAATCCGATATAGATTGTCCTGCCATCAGCCGATGTACAAAGTCCCTCAATATTAAGGCCTTCTTCTTTCGGCGCAAGTTTTTTGCGTTCTTTCTTGGTAAGCTCGGTTGCATTGAATCGAGTTACTCTATCTAACCTCAAATGACGCATATTCTTAGCCTTTAACAGACTTTGGATGAGGGTTTTGCATGGCGTACCTACGGGGGTTATAGTAACATTCCCATTTTCGACCTTTACAGTAGTAGCAAAAAAACGATACCGGTTAGGCCTCATTTTCCCATCTTTATTTCTACCGTGCGAAGTAATCCAATAGATGCGCGGCCCAATCATCGTTGCACCCTCAATATCGGTCTCCGGGTGTTCCGGTTCGATATCAAGAAACTCTGTCATATCATAAGAGAGAAAAGGCAGCCCGCCTTTACTGGTTTTGTAAACCCTCAGTACATTGTTCTCATCATCAGCAGCGATGAACATATCTTTATCTACAGCCACCGCAGCCGACGCATCACTGGCTCCACGATAAACAAGAGTTCCTGCTGCTTGCCTGTTACCAAGGGCAAAACTTAACGTGCTGAATATCCAAACATAGAATACAGCTTTGCATACGATTTTCATTTCACATACTCAACCCGGCACTTTGTCCCCGGCCTAAAAGCTGCCACCAACCGCACCTTCACTTCCCTTCGTCCACCGCGTATCATAAGTCTCATGACTATATTGCCACTTCGACAGAAAATAATCAATAGTAAATCGCCAATATCGCGGACCTACCGTATTTTGGGCGAGCCAATGAAAAAAGGGCCTATACCAAATCGGTATAGACCCCGAATTGAAATGAATTTGTAATATCGACCACGTAATTTTAATTGCCAGTCTCTGCTTAAGGTGCCGGCTCTGGTTCCGGTTCTAAAAGCGGTAGAAGCAGACGAATATCATCAAAGTATGCTGCACCTGAACCGCCGGCTTGCGGATTGGTCTTATCGCCGAAACCAAGGGAAATCGTATTGACATTGGTTAGGTTTATGCCGAAAGCCTGAAGGTCGATATTCCATTGGGTCCATTCATCTATCTGTGCTGCATTAGGATTATCATGAGTGACCACCGCGCTGCCGTTGAGGGCAACATACATCGGCTCAGCATCGTTACTGAGCATAGTTGTGCCGATGACTTCGTGTGTCCACATCATCGGAGTAATCGTGCCGGTGGTCTGGACATTGGAGAATTCGGCCTTGCACATTTCATTAACGTTATGGCTCGTCAGCGCAATACCTATATAGACATTCGGAGACATTAATACTCTCCGCGGATTCCATGCGAGTGGAGACCAGGTAACACCATCATTGGAGTTATAGGCATTAAAGTCACCGGAGGCGGTACGCTCAAGTTTTACCCAGTGCGGCGCCTCGATGGCCTGAAGCGTCGTAACGCTGTCATCGCTCATGGCGTCAGCATCTGTAGTCAGCCTTGCCTGGAATCTGCATCCGTTAGCGGGTGAAACAAAGACAAAGGCAAACTTTGAGCCGGGGGCCAGCGACTCACGAATCATCAAGCCGGCCTTGGCCCAGGGGTCTGTGTTCTCTACGCTTAGCACCTGCGCCGAAATCGAACCAACGCCGGATAATTGCTTCCAGGCATAGCGGAACTCGTCGGCCTGACCCCAAATATCCGCTCCGGAGGCGCTCATCGTGTAGGTGCCGGCCGGGGCCTCTACCAAACCTGCTGGACTGCCTCTGAACCAAATCGATAATGTGTTGACACCGTTTTCGGTCCAGTCACGCGGGTAAGTCAATGTCAGAGTCGCCTCAGAGTAACCAACACTATTGTCGTAGGAGAGCGGCATCGACTGGTTCCCGCTGTGAACGATAGTTTGCTCGGCATAAGGAGGAAAGTCATTACCAACGAGAGCTCCGTTTGTCGGGAT
>CAZLIO010000601.1:0-2918 GCA_964559025.1 uncultured Pirellulales bacterium
CAGAATGACAATTCGTACCCCGTGAAGCGTGTGTCGTGATTCGAGCTATTCTTTAGCGTCGTGCTTTCGGAGGAGGGAGACGATTTCGGTCGCTCTGGTATGCTTATCTGCCATAATTATAAAACAATCGGTCGTGGTAATGCAAGCTATTGCTGACTTTTGTAAAACCGTGGGATGTAAGATATCCCCCAAGACGAGCTCGTCGTTTAAATGGCCTCTGAGAGATTTTAGATTGAAAGACAGGAGGGTATGTGAGATTCTACAAATAGACTTAACTGCCTTTTCATTGCACTTCTCCACAGTTATATCAACGAGGTATGCTCACATATAATCAAGGGATTTTCCTTGACGGGAAAGGGGTTGATTTGGTATAAATTATGTTAGTGAAACTTGTGCCTGTGTAATCAGTCATCTTCGGATTTTGGTCTACTTGTGGGCACAATTCTTGAATTCTTCCAAATTGAGGAGGAATTGTTATTCCAGACATAGGGTTTAATGTGAGAACCGTGTGCTTGCGCCACCAAAGTATGGTTATTTTTCTTTTTAAAAGAGGGCAGTTATATACAATAAATGACTTCGTTACATTTTAAATGGTTTTGGTTTTCGGTGTTTTACCAACATCAAATTTACAAATTGTTTTCCGTAAGAAAGTGAGGAAAAATCATGAACCGACGTGACATTTTGTGGATGAGTTTGGTGGTCCTGTTTTCGATGGCCTGTGTTTGCCCGGCGCAAGTCGATCCCAACGCGAAGATCTATTGGGTCGCGGACGACATGAGCGGCGGCGATTCGGACCAGGGCTTTATCGACCTGCTGACCAATGCAGGTTACACCCTGGACATGAGTTTCTCTAATCAGGAGCTGCGTGTCCTCGAAGACACCGAGTTGGAACTGCTCAATCGCGCGGACCTGATCATTATCAGCCGGGACAGTGACTCCCGGCAATACGACGACGGGGCTGTGGAAAAGGCCAACTGGAACAGCAAGATCGCCCGGCCGATCCTGAACCTCAATGCCTTTTATATGCAGGCCAACCGCTGGAACTGGGTGCCTGCCAGTGACACCTGGCACTACGAGGCGGGGCCGATGCGCGTCCTGGAGACCAACCATCCGGTCATGGAGGGCGTAACCATTGTGGACGGTCTCGTGGATGTCGTGACCACCCAGACCACATTCCCGGACGGCGCCACGGATGCCGCCGGCGGTACGCTGATCGGTGTGCGCGAAGACAACGGTTATGTATGGCTGGCGGCCTGGGATACCACCCAGAACATCAGCATGGGCTATCCCCCTTCGGGGCCGCGTATGCTGTTCTGCTGTGGGCTTGATGAGGCCACGACCGATAAACAGCCTGCTTTGGCCGGCAACGGTACGTACAACCTCACCGAAGAAGGGAGCACGATCTTTCTCAATGCGGTTAAGTACCTGCTGGACTATACGCTGGAGAAGGCGGCGATCCCCGATCCCTCGGACGGCGCCGTTCTGTCCGCTGTTTCGCTGGAACTGAGCTGGGCCCCAGCCGACGGTACGGTTTCCGACAATGTTTATTTCGGTGACAATCCGGAGGCTGTGACCAATGCCACGCCCGAGTCGCCCGAGTTCAGGGACAATCAGGTTGAGATAAGCTATCAAGTCGATAGTCTGGTCCCGGGCAAGACCTACTACTGGCGCATCGACGGCATCCCAGAGGATGACCCGGACCATCCCCTCAAGGGAGACATGTGGAGTTTCTTCATTGCACCCCTGACCGCTTACGATCCCAGTCCGGCCAACGAGGCCCGGCTGATCGGTTTGGACCCCGTACTCACCTGGCGTGCCGGTGTCAATGTGCAGTCGCACCTGCTTTACTTCGGCACCACCGCCGAGGCGGTGGCAAACGCCGATCAGACCTCTGGGGAGTACAAGTCCTTGCTGATGCCCGATATCGTTACCTGGCAACCCGTTGCGGATGAACTGGTGACCCTGGAGCCCAATACGCGTTACTTCTGGCGTGTGGACGAGGAATCCGCGGGCGGCACACAGAAGGGCGAGGTATGGAGCTTCGAAACCACACACCCGGGTTTTGGCACGTGCACGCGTGAGGTTTGGACGGGTATCGAAAGCCGAGTGGTCGACGACCTGCGTGCTGATTCCCGTTTTCCTGACAGTCCCACGGAGGTGAACGAGCTGACGATCTTCGATTCCAATGACAACTTTGGCGACTGGCAAGGCGCGCGCATCAAGGCCTGGCTGCATGTACCGTTTACCGGTACCTATGCCTTTAAGCAGAGCTGCTATAGCCCTGCGGAACTGTGGCTGAGCACCATCCCTGGTGACCGAACCCAAACCCAATTGATTGTGAATGTGCCAATCGAACGGCTGCTGCGGAACGACTGGCGTTATTCATCCGAGCCCGTCACCCTGGAAGCGGATCAACGTTACTATATCGAAGCCCTGTGGGTTACAACAGACAACACCGGCTCCGGCAGTCAGTGTCAGGTGGCCTGGGAAGGCCCCGGCATTCGTGACATCGAAGTGATCCAGGGTAGCTACCTGGAACCGTTTGAGGCCCTGTGGGCCTCTGGGCCTAACCCGCTTTACAGAGCTGTCGATGTCAAACAAACTCCTACTCTTCGTTGGAAAGCCGGTACCAAAGCCGCCCAGCATGATGTGTACTTCGGCGATGACGAAACTGCTGTAGCTGACGCTAACACAACAACGCCGGAAATCTATCGAGGCAGACAGCCGCTTGATAACACCAGCTACGTTCCCACGGAAGCTCCTCTGGAGTGGAACAAGACCTACTACTGGCGTGTTGACGAGGTCAATGACACCAATCCCGACAGTCCATGGGTAGGTAATGTCTGGAGTTTCACGACCGCCAACTTCCTTATCGTGGACGATTTCGAGTCCTACAACGACATTGACCCCCCCGACCC
>CAZLIO010000602.1:0-2903 GCA_964559025.1 uncultured Pirellulales bacterium
AGCGAGCGAGGACATCTTGGATTTATGTTTGTTAATAATGGCTTTGAGACAATGCATAAAAAACGTTGACTGTCCTTAATAAGCTATATGACCGGAGAACAAGAACAAGTGAAAGAAGTTACGATTTTCACGGATGGAGGATGTGAGCCGAATCCAGGTCCTGGTGGTTATGGCGTAATCCTGATTTACGGTAATACTCAGAAAGAACTAACTGGCGGCTTTAGTCTCACAACCAATAATCGGATGGAACTGTTTGCAGCCATAGCCGGATTGCAGGCAATCAAGTTTCCCTGTATGGTTATACTTTATAGTGACTCTCGATACTTGGTTGATGCTATGACCAAAGGTTGGGCTAAAAAGTGGCGGGAAAATGGATGGTGGCGAAATAAAAAGGCAAAAGCTTATAACATTGATTTATGGGAAAAATTAATAGCCTTGTGCAACAAACATCAAGTAGAGTTTGAATGGGTCAAAGGTCACGCGGGTCTTGGTGCTAATGAGCGATGCGACGAGCTTTCAATGACGGCGTTAAAGCAGCCTAATCTTCCCGCAGATGAAGGTTATGAACAACGTCCTGAAGATAGTAGCGCAAGTAAAATAACGCAGGAAGGCCAATCATGCCGTAAATGCTCAACACCTGTTGTTAAAAAAGTACCACGGCGCAAGCAGAAACCTGCCCAAACGTACTATTACGAGTATTACCTCTACTGCCCGAATTGTAGAACGATGTATATGGTTGAAGAAGCCAAACGGTACTTTGAAAATAAAACTATGTTATAGAAAAACTTTGAACAGAACCTATTAATTACTGGGGCGAGTGCACAGGGATAGTTAACTGGTTAATTGTAAAAAATTGCGCAGCTTTACGGCAATTGAGTTTGAATGTTATACGGAAAACGATATAATAAATAATTTGCTTATTGAAAGTGAGCAGAGCAGTTATGGATAAAGTGGAACGGATAGCTGTTTTAAGGAATGAAATTGAGGCGCAGCTTTTAGCCGGCGAACTCGCCGAGCTTGATATCCCCCACCTGATGAAAAGCTATTATGACGGCGCTTTCGATGGAGTTTACCAGTTCTCCAAAGGATGGGGACATATCGAAGCACCATCCGAATTCAGGGAAAAAATACTGGAAATCCTTACCGGCATAAGGCAAGGGTCTCTAAATATAGAAGACGAATCTACAGAAGATGAATGACAGAATTCAGATGACAGAAGACAGAAGTCAGAAGACGGACGATGGAGGACGGAAGTCAGAGCACGGATGGGTCCCCGGCAGAAGAGCCGTGGAAGCACACCCGGTTGGATAAATGTTTTTTTTAAACTTGTGCTTGACATTGGCCGATGATTATGGTAAGTACCAGTTACTATTTAACAATATTAGGGTTTGGGTATTATGAATAGAAACATGAGCAATGCGACTATCATAATTATTGCGGAGAATCTCAAGCTGCCCTGAGAAAGCTATATTTCGTGTACGAGAGCCTTCCAGAGCAGCCAACTTTGGAAGGCTTTTTTATTGGCGAACAAGGAGATACAATGAACGGGCAAGTCGATATAAGAGAAGCGGCTATGGAAGATGTTCCAGCGATAATCGAGATTTGGAAGGAGCTGATGGATTTCCACAAAGAGCTGGATGCGATTTTCAGCAGGTCGGCTACGGGGCATGAGCGGTTTGCGGAATTCCTGACGAGCAATATGGAGAAAGAAGATTCGTGCGTGCTTGTTGCAGCAGATTGTGAACATATTGTTGGCTATTGTCAGGCCTGCATTTCAAATTATCCGCCGGTGCTGATAAAAGAGAAATATGTCGAAATTTTTGATATGGCTGTTACCAAAAAGTATCAGCGGCAGGGTATAGGCCGAATGATTATCGATGCGCTACGCCGGTGGTATGCAGATAAAGATGTTGGCCGAATTGAGCTAAAATATTTGACTGCGAACAAATCAGCAGGGGAATTTTGGACGAAGATGGGATTTAAGCCGTATCTTAAAACGGCATTTCTTGAAATATGATTGGCTGTGCTTAAGACTAAGCAGGAAAAAAAATGGAATCACAAGAATTTACACTAAAAAACGGGAAAAAGATTACCATCAGACAGGCTGAATTAAATGATGCAGAAGCCTTACTCAAATTTTCCGGGGATATTTTTGAAGATGACGAGTTTTTTTTAACGACACGCCAGGAGATTAAAGAGCATTTGACGTTTGAAAAGCAGAAAGAAAGAATCAAAGAATTCGTTAATAAACAAGGGAAGGTTTTATTAGTAGCCGAAGCTGATGGTGTCATTGTAGGAACATCTGAAGTAGATAATGGTAACAAAAAACGCCGCCAACATGTCGGTAGAATCGGTATGAGTGTTCTCAAAGAATACAGGGATATTGGATGTGGTACAGCATTACTACAAAGCATTATAGAATGGGCCAAAGAAGATGTGCTTATTGAAAAGCTTGGTCTTGAAGTCTTTGCCAGCAATGCCGGTGCCATCGGTCTGTATAAGAAGCTGGGATTTCGCGAACAAGGCAGAGCACCCAGGGAATTGAAAATAAATGAAGATGAATATGTAGATATGATTTTGATGTATAAATTTGTGAAGTGAGAATCTTCGCTTCGCCGAGAATGATATTATGTGAGCTTGACATTGCTCTATGAAATACTTACTGTATCGAGCTTATTAGCATTTTTTAAGGTATTTGAAATGTCGGACACAAAAGAAAAAGGTTATCGCGATACTTTGTGCCTGCCGAAGACGGGCTTTTCGATGAAGGCGAATCTGGTTCAGCGTGAGCCGCAATTGCGTAAAAAATGGGCGAAGGAGGATATTTACGCCGAAATCAGAAAAGCCAGAAACGGTGCACCTTTATATATACTTCACGATGGGCCGCCCTACGCCAACGGCGA
>CAZLIO010000603.1:0-2897 GCA_964559025.1 uncultured Pirellulales bacterium
CTTTTTCATTGACCAGATCCTTCGGCTTCGCCTCAGGATGACACTTACGTGCCACTTTAGGCACTTTCAACGATTTGCACACATTCGTCCACTGCCTGCTGCAAATCCTCATTTATAACCATATATTTATAATACTGCCAGGCCGCGGCGATTTCACTGCTTGCCCCGCTCAGTCTTTCTTCAGCAGCATCAACGGCTTCTCTGCCCCTTTGGTCCATACGTTCTATAAGGTCTTTTTCAGTCGGCGGTAAAATAAAAATCATCAGCGCATCCGGGAAAATTACCCTGGCTTGTTTGGCACCTTGAACGTCGATTTCAAGAATAACAGTTTTGCCCTCCCGCACGGCTTCTTCAACCTTATCCCTCGGGGTCCCATATAGATGACCGAACACATCAGCGTGTTCCAGCAACAGGCCCTTATCAATTCGCTCTTGAAACTCCTGTTCCGATATAAACCAATAATCCTGGCCGTCAACTTCAGCTTCGCTTCTCGGCCTGGTAGTAACCGAGACGCTAAGATAAACATTATTCAGCCGCTTAACCACCTCTTCACAGATAGTGCTCTTGCCGACACCAGATGGGCCGCTCACTATCACCACTTTGCCTTTTCTGTTCCCAATGTCGTTCATTCCAGCTCCAGTACGAACTTGCGATGTTCTTTACGTTCTGCATCCTTTCTACTCTACATTCTGAACCTGCTCCTTAATCCGTTCTATTCGGCATTTTATATCGACCACACAGCGGATAATCTCAGTATCGGAGGCTTTGCTGGCAATTGTGTTTGCCTCTCTGAGCATCTCCTGGCTGATGAAGTCCAACCTGCGTCCGACCTGGTCATCAGCCTGACAGCATTGAACAAATTGCTGCAGATGTGAATCCAACCGAGCAATTTCCTCGGATATATCCGACCTGTCTGCAAAAACCGCAACTTCTCTGGCAAGTGTTTCTTCATCCAATTTCAGTCTTGCCTGTGCAAGCAGCTCATCGACTCTTTGCTTTAGTTTTTTTGCGTACTGTTTGAGAACTACATCGCACCGAGCCTGTATTTTCTGAAGGTTTTGTTGTACGGCCGCACACTGTTTTTTCAAATCATCATGAAGTATCTTTCCTTCGACGGCTCTCATTTTTCCGACCTTATCTATGGCCTGCTGACTTATTTGGCAAACCAGCTTTTTGATTTTCTCGGCCACTTCTTTTTCAGGCGATACCGGCTGAACGATTCCGGGCAGGTTCAACAAATTACCAACATCAAGGGTTCCCTTAACAGAAGCCGATGACGCGGCCCGGCTCAATTTTTCCACAACTGCCTGAAGGGCTGCCTCATTTATATCAAAGAGCGTATTTGCCGAGGTATCCTTGAGCCGAAGCACATAATTTACCGTTCCACGCGACAAATTCTTTCGCAGAAGTTTATCAATATCTTCTTCCAGAAACGCCGCTAATTCCGGCAACCTTATAATCGCCTTGAAGTAGCGATTGTTAAGGGTCTTGATTTCAACGACGTAACTTACACCGTTGACCTCACCCTGCGCCTCGCCATAACCGGTCATACTATTTATCATAACGTTAGGCTTTCAAGCCGAATTCGGCCGTGCACACAACCATTATATGCGCACCTTGAAACAATCTCCTTATTAACCACCGGGCGAATTTACATCGGCACCGGCATTAACATCACTGGTCGTATCCTCGATGCCGACGGATGGGGGTAACTGCTCCGGGCTTGTCAGCGGCTGCTGCTGAACCGGCTGGTCCGCTCCATAACCACTGTCACTCGGTTTGTAGAATTTGGCCATCACCACTGCAAGGGTCAGAAACATACCCACCAAGACTATTGTTACCCAGGTCAGGAAGTCACCGGTTTTGGAACCCAAAATTCCGCCGGCCATGCCGCCGCCGAATGCTGCACTTAAACCGCCACCTCTGCCCTTCTGAATCAAAATGATTAGAATCAGCGCCACGCAGCAAACGACAAACAAGACACCGACCACCTTCAAAACAAAACCCATTGCCAATAGTGGAAAAACGGTCATATTCGTTACCCTTTCAATTATATTGCCGCCTGCATTATTGCGAGAAAATCATCCGCCTTCAAACTTGCCCCGCCTACCAGCAGGCCGTCGATATCAGGCTGTCCCATCAGGTCCGCCGCGTTGTTGGGCTTTGCCGAGCCACCATAGAGAATACGAATTCCCTCAGCTAATCGGTCATCGTACATCTGGGCTAACAGCTTTCGTATAAAATCGTGCACTTCCTGGGCCTGCTGCGGTGTGGCCGTCAGGCCTGTCCCGATGGCCCAGACCGGCTCATACGCTATGGTTACCGCTGAGGCTTTTTCGGCACTCAGGCCGGCCAGGCCGTTTTCTAACTGCCGGGTTACCACTTGGTTTGTTTGCGAAGCTTCCCGCTCGGCGAGCAGCTCGCCTACACATAATATCGGCAAAAGTCCACTTACAATTGCAGCGGTAACTTTTTTATTTATCAGCTCATCAGTCTCACCGATTACGTGCCGACGTTCCGAATGGCCGCAGAGACAATACGTGCAGCCAATATCCTTCAGCATCGACGAACTTATCTCGCCGGTAAAAGCACCCTTGGGTTCATAGTAAACATCCTGGGCGCCGACGCCAACACTCGATGCGCTAAGGGCCTTGGCCACAGCCTGCAGATAAACAAAGGGCGGACAAACCGCCACGGTTATGCTTCCGCTCGCTGCTGCCTCCATTGCCCCTGAAGCAATACGCTCGGCCAGCTCTACGCTGGTGTAACTGTCCGTGTTCATTTTCCAGTTACCCGCGACAAACGGCTTTCTCATAAAACTCTCCTGATTAGTTCTTACTAAACTTTTGCAAAATTGAGGTTAGGCATACTTTGGAAAGAAAAAATTGTTTTTTGAT
>CAZLIO010000604.1:0-2870 GCA_964559025.1 uncultured Pirellulales bacterium
CCATCTGATTTGTTGTCCGGGAGGACCGCAAACTTGTATGGTTGCCTTGAACAAAAAAACTGGGTCGGTTGTTTGGAAAGCGCCCGGCATAGGAGAATTGGCCGGCTATGCCTCTCCGACTTTGGCTGAGTATCAGGGACTGCGAATCGTCATCACGCTGACTTTGAAAGGCATGATCGGCGTGAATGCCGATACCGGCGAACTACTATGGCACGTCAAACACGAATCCTATGCGGACGAAAACGTGATGATGCCCATCTATCACGATGGTCACGTCTTTATCAGCACCTTACAGGCAGGCTCCGTCAAGTGGAAGATTAATGTCAAAGACGGCAAGGCCTCGCTCGAAGAGATATGGCGTACGCAGGAGCTCGATAGTCACCACGGTGGGGTCCTGTTGGTCAACGGAAATCTCTACGGCACAAGTACCTTCCGCAACAGCAACTTATGGGTTTGCCTGGACTGGGAAACCGGCCGGAACAAGTATATGGACAAGGGTGTGGGCAAGGGCTCGCTCACATACGCTGATGGAATGCTGTACACACTAAGTGAGAACAGCGTCATGGGACTTGTCCGACCAACTCCAATGGGCCATGAGCTGGTCAGCTCATTCAAGATTCCCAAAGGCGGAAAAGGTAACAGCTGGGCACATCCCGTGGTCTGCGGGGGCAGGCTCTATATCCGCCACGGCGAATTCCTTTATGCATACAGCCTGAGGTAAAAAAAGTATGTATAGTTCAAGAGATTATACTTGACCGGAATGTGGTTCGATTTGGTATAAAAAAAATAGTGAAGCTTGTGCCCGTGGAGGCAAATAAATCTTTGGGTTTCCAGAGGTCACAGTTTTTGCGGTTTTTTGATAGAGGAGGAGTTGTCATGTATCATGCGAGGCACAGAGTTGTGGCGAGAATTTTGTGTTTCGCAAGTGGAGGTCTTCACATCAGGCAGTCGGCGATTCAAAGTAGTATCATTCTATTGTGCCTGTTGTTCTCTGTACGAGTTGTTGCGGGACAGACCGAGCCTGTTGTCGGCCTTTATGAAAATACCCCAAGGATATTTATCTTAAGACCTGCTTTATGTATTCTGTCGCACAGCCAGGCAGTTTGTTAAACTGACTTTTTGTTTCGTTCTCACTTTCCATACTTAAACGGAATATAGTTATTGCTTTATATCAGATTTTGGCAGAGGCCAGAAGACCGTATCGCCATTGTCCAGCCAATTCTTAATTTGGCCCTTTGAGTCCCTGCTGTACTCACCGCCTTCATCGGTAAAATTAGGCCCTACGCTGTATAGGATGAAATCGACATCAGTTTTCTTATAAACCAACGGCTTATCACTGAAAGAGTCCATCGGCAATTGCCTAAGATAGCCGGCGGTTATGAGCTGCTGTAAATCATTCGGGTAAGAACCTTTATCCTTTTCGTATCGCAGCAGGGCAAGGATGGTAACAGTTGCATAAACCTCGGTTTTATTTCGATGGGCTATTTCGTTTATTCTGGCAAAAGCAGAGGCAAGGATTTGCAGCAATATATTGCCCTCGATGATTTCCATAGCTTGTTTTTCGGCGTTTATTCCTTCTGCTCTAATTTGACCTGGTGTTTTTTGAAACATCTTGTCCCAACAATCATAGTAATCCTCGGCCATTTCTCTGGTTTGCTCCTTGTCGGGATGAGCGAATAGAACTTTTGCAGCCCTCGGCCATTGCCGCGGGGAAAATATCGCTCCAACAAGTATTTCATCCAGGCCGTTTGGATGTCCTTCTGAAAAATAACCTATTCTGGAAAGATACAAATGGCCGCCACCAAAGCGGCCTTCGGTAAAGCATCGCTGGATTTCGTCATAGACGCGCAATTTTTCCGCTTTTAAACTTACTGTGAAATCTTCGCCAGCGATAATCTGCTCAAAATCCCGCTGAAGGTTAGTCAACATCGCCGAGTCAATTTCAAACTCACATACAATATCCCGAATAGTTCGAACAGATAATGCTTCAATAGCCATTCCTACAAGCTGCTCAATCAGGGTTTTGTCCCCTCTAATTTGTTGGCCGAAGCGGTAACAAGATTTCGCATCGTCAAAGGCATCTTCATATCGGCTCTGTTCGGCACGAAGCCACGCCCGCCAACGCAAAGAACGAGCCAGATTGCGAAAAACCTGGAGGTTAGGCAAAAGAATGCCCATCATTTCTGTTTTGTTCCCACGTCCGCCGTAGGTTCGCCAGTAATATGGCCTTTGAGAGCCTTCAATAATAAGCTCCAGGGCATCGTTGTGCTCCTGTACCCATCTTTGGGCTATATTTCTTTGCTCAATAGTGAGTTCATTATATTTTTTTTCCAGGAACTTATAGAATATACCGTACACTTCGTACTGGACGTCTTGCCTTTTTTCCTGGTAATTCCAAAGTTTTTTATTTGAAATTACTCTATCAATTTTAATAGCCAGCAGTTCAACTTTGCGCGGGAATTTCTCGTGAGCAATTGCCTGGTGGTTTTTAGCAATGAAAAGAAGAAAGTCATCCGACAGCTCTTTATATAAGTCGACCGCCTTGAGGTATAATGGAGCCGCATTTAGAGATTCATCAGCTACAGGTCGCACCATGCTATTAAGCTCGGCAACGTAATTTGTGGTAATAACAGGCTTGCCGGACAAGAACCAGAAAATGTAAAGAATAAAGCATAGAATTAACACGCCGATGCCTTGAAACGTCCTCGCAACCACTGTTCGCCAGAGGGGTCGGCAGCGTTTTTTGGCCCGGCGTAAAAGAATAGCGAGCAACTTCAGGTCACCAAAGTCGGTGATTAGCTGCTGAGCTTTCTGTTCCTTCTCTTCATTAGTCTTGCAGTCCTTAAACTCATCTTCAAAATGAGCCGTAA
>CAZLIO010000605.1:0-2869 GCA_964559025.1 uncultured Pirellulales bacterium
TGCTTTTTGGCGTGTATCTGCTGATACGAAAACGTGCGGTTCTCCGCTATATCTGTCGCCTGCTGGCGGTTTGTGTTTGCCTGCTGGCTAACATACGGATATTTTAATATATTAACAAACAATGTCAACAAAAAAATGAATAAAAAAGCACTTTTTTTGGTCACAGAGTTAGACACGGATATACACAGACTCTTGAGACACGGACATACACAGACTCTTGAGACACGGACATACACAGACTCTTGAGACACGGACGGAAGACCCCCTGCAAAAAGTCAAGGGAGTAGTTCTCGGGGGTAAACTCAAGAATAGAGGACGGAAGACAGAAGAGATGCTTCTAAAGGGATAAATATTTTTCTTGAAAATTTCACTTCAATTGTGTAAATTTCTCATTACTGAGAGAGGACATCTTTGATTAGCGGTCCATGTTTTGGGCGGCTGTTTTACAAACGGCCTTACACATTGAAAAAGAACACGTGTTATTCGAACAGTGAGACGGCTACGGGTTTTTATAAGGAAACCATATGACAAAAAACAAATCTGATTTACAAAAAAAGAAAAGTATAACATCAAATATTGATTTGGTTATACAAACAATAAATGCCAATCGAAAGGATTTGCAAAGCCAGCCTTTAAAATTGGCAATGCTGTTGTTACCTTTGATCATCATTCCGGAAATGGTTTGGGCCTATACGACTAATGACGTTATGCTGCTGTCGGGTTTAATATCTGTACAATCAGCCTTTATAATTTTTCAATTTTTGCTTCAAAGAGTTCCCGATATTTTTGAAACACTTTGGAATAGAAATATTATTATGGTTCAATTACAACAGTCAAACAAAGATCCTGATTCCGCTGAAGAACCAACCGATGAAGAAATTCATAAAATTACTGCAATCAAATACTCTCATTTCATTATTGCTTTTGAAAGATGCCTTAATCATCCTGCTCAATGGGCCCTGGGGATATTATTTGCAATAACAGCATTTTCGAGATTTTTTTATAAATGGCACATATTTGGCTATTCTGTGAACTTTATCGATATTCTTACAAACAAACCGGGTGGTTGGTTATCTCCAAATCCTTTTTTAATTGAGCCTACAATCGGTTTATTCGTTGGATTAGTTATCTGGAGGCTTTTGATCATCGGGTTTTGGCTAAGGCGGATTGGAAAGGAGTTTGATTTGATACCGCAATTAGGGCATATTGACGGATGCGGAGGATTGCGGCCAATTGGAGATATTTGCTTACTTAATGCTCTTATACTTTCAATACCTTCGTTGTTTTTAGGATTTTGGATTGTTACGGCTCCAAGTTTTAAATCCACCGCCGGGGAATATGGTTATTTAGTTAATTTTTTCTCCATATTACTTCTTCCAGTTATATTTCTCGTCTTCGTGAGTTTCTTTTTTCCGCTCTGGAGAATACACAAAGTGATGCATACGAAAGGATCAGAGGTTAAAAAGCAGATGGATAAAATTGCCAATAGTATTAACGATAATACTCGATATTTGCTTGAAAATGTTAATGAATTAGAAGAGTTTGAAGGAGAAAAAATCTCAAAAAAGCTGAACTTTATGAAACAGATTTATGAGCAGAATCATAAAATTGCAACGTGGCCTTTTAATCTTAGAATAATGATAAATCTGTTTGGGTCTCAGGTAATCCCGGTTTTAGCTTTGGTAAAAAGAATCGTAGAAATTATGATGAAACAGTAAAATATTATGGACGGCCACCAATTAATGGCTGGGGCGAGTGGTTAAAGAAGACAGGAGGCAGGGATTAGAGAATTAGAGATTAGAGAATTAAAGTGAACTAAAGTGCCTAAAGTGAGCTAAAGTGAACTAAAGTTATAAAAAAGAATGTCGAATTCCCGCTCCCCGCTTTCGCGAATGGACAAGTTTCGCGGGAATTACAACGTCGTCGTGCCGACGACGGCTAAACAAGAACGCCGCAAATAAATTTGGGGGCTAAACAAAAAACCCTGGGTGAAACCCAGGGCTAAGCAATAAGGAAAACCCTGTCTTTGCCAGGGTTTGTTTTTTAATTGACCCTCAAATGAATCCTTCGACCCATTCGACCCATTCGACTTTGCTCAGGGCAGGCTCTGCTCAGGGCAGGCCTTGCTCAGGACAGGTTTGGGGGCTATCGTCAATGGAGGTGTTTGGAGAGCTGAGAAACGGAATCAAAGGGCAGAAAAAACCTTGTGTTTTTTGGGTCCTTTCGTAAGCTCTGCAGAACTTATAATTAGTATGGAATATTCTTCGAAACCGGAAGTGACAGAGATATTGTAAAAGCATAACAAGAACATTTACACATAGGCACTGGAAAGACACGGCATTGCAGGATATAATTAATTGATGGAACTATCTATTGTTATACCGGCATACGAGGAAAGCAAGAAGATTGCCCGGGACATCGAAGCGGCGACGGCGTTCTTAACAGACAATCATTTCACAGGCCAGATTATCGTGGTTGACGACGCCAGTAAAGACAATACCGCCGAAGTTGTAAACAACGCTGTCAGAAGCTCACCGCCGGGAATAGAGCTTAAGGTCGAGCGTTATAGCCACCATCACGGCAAAGGCTACGCCGTCCGCAAAGGCATTGAGCGGACGAGCGGCGAATACGTGATGTTTGCCGACAGCGGCTGTTGTGTACCCTACGAAGACACTCTGCGCGGGCTGGAGCTGATAAAAAGCGGAGCGTGTGATATAGCGCACGGCTCAAGGAAAATGCGGGGATGCCATATTGAAAAGGCCCAGAGTTTATACCGCCGTATCTGCTCCAAAATGTTCCACTGGTTCGTGATTCACGATATGAAAATCCCCGCCGAGTTCACCGATACACAATGCGGCTTTAAGATGTA
>CAZLIO010000606.1:0-2863 GCA_964559025.1 uncultured Pirellulales bacterium
CTCCGCTGCGCTCCGTTCAGAATGACAGTTTTTGTAACTTTTCAACAGAGCAAACTTCTGATATCTGATATCTGACTTCTGACATCTGACTTCTGATATCTGACTTCTGATATCTGACTTCTGATATCTGACTTCTGATATACAGCTTGCACTTTAAAGAACGGTCTGCTCTGCTGCACCGTAGTAAAGGGCATTAAACAATATTTTAAACGTTCCGTGTGTTTGTGTACGATGCTGCGAGCGAAAACCGAGCATGATTATCCTGCCCTTGCCATATTGAATGTCCAGCGCTGCAGCTTTGCCGGCCAGATTTTTTTCACCAAGCAGCCATCCGCTTTTTAGTATATTCTTCTTGGGATAGATCACCGGGGCAGCGATTTGTTCGTTTAGAACCGAAGGGTTGATTGAAAATACCGGATTGCCCCAGTTCAGAATTAGACCTTTTTGGGGCATGCCGTAAGTGAGTGGATGAGTAATATCCATCTCGGCATACAAATTAGAGCCGGGGCAAAAGTATTCGGTACTCGGTAAATCCTTAATAACATTCCTGATCGGAATATCGAGTTTGTCTATAGCAAATTCTGAGGCATTCCCCATGAGCACCAGTGCTCCGCCCTGTCGAATAAACGCCTTAAGTTCTTTAATTGAATCGTCATCGAGATTTTTTTTGTATTCAGGGGGCAAAAATACTTCCGGGTACTCTTCTTCCTCAGCTTCTTCGGATTTCTTTTCATTCTTATCACCCATGAGTGTTGTGGTGCTGTCATGCGGAATAAGAAAAACATCTATCTTTTTCAAATCGCCATTTTTGATGGCATCGACATCAACGCGCTGGTAAGGGAAATTCCACTTATCAAAGAGACAGCGTGTCCAGCCTTCATCCATATTGCCGCCCTTATAGCGCCGATACATTCCCAAACGAAGCTTCTTTAATTTAAATGCCGGACCTTTAATTGACTCCTTCAGGGCGTGAAAAACGAGTCCGGTCTTTTTTGCAATTGCAGAAATTTGATTGCCGGAAGTACGCCCTGCCGGAATCCAGATTGCTCCCGGCGCAAAATGACCGTATTCACTGTCTATCGATTCTTTTAGCCAGTAAACATCACCCCCTTTGGCGAGAATTTCGTTCACGGCAAGAAATGCATCATTGAATTGATGGGAGAGCAGCCAGCCCGCCTTGCCTGAACCTATGATATGACCGGGTGATTTGGGTGGTTCGGTCAACTGTTCCAGCTCAACATTTATTTTTTGGCTCGCGGGAAATACATGCACACCCATGTGTTCCGCAAGCACAAAGTTAGCCATGTCATAGGGTCTAAGAATACTACCGTCGGCACGGCGTGTGATGGCATTGTCCGGGTAATGAGCCTCAGCAAGAAGCGATTTCACCAGAGCACCATTTGGTTGAGCGAGGGAAACGATATAATCGCCCGCGTGAGAAGTCCGCTCACCGGTCTCGAAATCCGCTTTGGCGCGATGCACCTCAATGTTGTTTTGCATGAGAATACCGACCAATTTATCCACAGTAAGCCGGTCATGCTGTTTTGCTGGGATAATGTAGGCATATTCCGGGCCTTGATTGCCTTTTTCGATTATACGTTGCGCCTTGAAAACCTTATTACGCAATAACAGCTCCCGGTTGTTGGCCGCAGTTTCCAATAAAGCATAGGTGCTGATTTCCTGCTGCCGAACCATATCTGAAAGCCGCCACCATCCGCCCGGCCAGGGATTTGGAAAAACCTGCATTGGCTCATATTCAGCATGACTGCGGCCGGGAGGCATGAGCTGGTGCGGATGGATATAAATCGGCCAGACTAAACGCGCACTTGCTGTCTCGGTAAGCATCCCGACGATATTGCGATGGTTTGTCGACATGTGAAAAGAAGGAAACCACCAGCCGGTATAGGGCGCTCCGGCTACAATACCTGTCATACCCGCACGCTCCAAAGCAATCTGCATATTCGCTCCGACCAGCTCATGTTCTATCCAGTTCAGAGGATCAACGTTGGGATTAATTGGGTCGTGGTATGGAGGCACATATAATCTTGCCCCGTAACTTCCCATCTGGTGGATATCGAGGTACATCTGCGGAATCCATTCATGATATACAACCTTCGCGAACATTTGC
The DNA here is from genome assembly GCA_964559025.1 of uncultured Pirellulales bacterium. Lineage (GTDB taxonomy): Bacteria > Planctomycetota > Phycisphaerae > Sedimentisphaerales > Anaerobacaceae > NIOZ-UU13. The sequence goes on from CAZLIO010000606.1 coordinate 2,129, forward strand.
GATTCTTTGAGAGAAAGCATATAGGAATCCCTGTTGTTGTCATGTCCGGCATAATGATGGTAAAGAACCGGCAGAGACGAGCCTTGATATTTTGTGTCTCTTGTTTTTTCAATCCAGTCAGCGACCATTTCCTCACCATCCGGGTTAAAACAAGCAAAGAGAAGAAAAACTGAGTTTTGTAATATTTCTCTTGTCTGCTTATCGTTGGCAGTGGCCAGTCGATAGGCCAGTCCGGGCGCCATTTGTGTAGGGGCGATTTCCGTTGCATGCAAACTACAGCTGACCGCAACAATACTTTTTCCTTCATCAATCAACTGAGCGATTTGGGCCTTCGAGCGTCCTCTCGGGTCGGCCAAACTGCGACTAATCTCAGAAAGGCGTTCCAGACGGGTAATATTTTCCGGCGCAGTAATGATTATAAGAATAAAAGGATTGCCTAATGTTGACTGGCCTAAATTTCTTACCAGTATACGGTCTGAGGCAGAATCCAACTCGCGATAATAACCAACTATCGACTTCCACGATGCCAACTTACCATCGGCGCCCAAATCAAATCCGAAATATGACTTCGGAATTGGAATGGACTGTGCCTGAAGAGATTCTTGAAATATTAATGTAACCAGACAACTGATGAGGATACATTTCTTAATCATTATAAAATTACCTCCTTTACTGCCTTCAAAATGAGTTCTGCAAAATTGAGGTTAGGCATACTTTGAAAAGAAAAAAATCGTT
>CAZLIO010000607.1:0-2860 GCA_964559025.1 uncultured Pirellulales bacterium
CCAGGGCGTACATAAGCTCCGGAAAGACAAAGATTTCCATATCCGAAAGCGTTATCGCAGAAGTATATTTTTCTAATTGCTCGGAATTCATTTCCCGTTTGAACTCTTAACTATTTTCGCCTTCCAGGCAATTTGGCAGCGTTTCAATAAATGTTCTTATATCGTCCCGCACCTTTCTAAAGGTTGCCATAATCTGCTCTTCGCTGCCGGATGCAAAATATGGGTCGTCAAATGGTTTGTGAACAATTCTTGCTTTGCCGCTGAATACAGGACAATTCTTTGCGGCATTATCGCATAATGTTACTACATAATCAAAATCGATTCCAGAGAATTCGTCAACATGCCGGGATTTATGCATTGAGATATCCACACCCGCCTCGTCCATTACCTTTATTGCCCTGGAACTGACACCTATCGGGCGAATCCCCGCGGAATACGCATCAATTATGTTACCGTTTAAGTGTCTGGCCCAGCCCTCAGCAATTTGGCTCCGGCACGAGTTACCTGTGCAAAGAAATAATACTTTTATTTTCCCTTCATCGCTGCACATAAATACTCCGAATCTCTCGAAAATCCCTCTTGTTTACTTTCTAAGTTATAGCAGAGAACCTTTAAAATTTAAATTACCAAAGCTTTATATTTATACATCCTTCTGTATTTTACAACAGGAATAGAAAAAAGTCTTGCATTGCTTTGATACGTTAATAAATTACGGGCATGTTTAAGTTTGGGGCCAGGATAATTAGTTTAAGTATATATGAAAAATCCTAAATATGAAGGAGTCGAGTTTTGAGAGAAGATGACCGCTTAAATGTATCCCAGGTTGATTTGATAAAGACATCTAAAAAACAATGGATTAGCTTTAGTATCGCATTTTTAATATCCTGGAGTATCTCGCTTTTTCTGTGGTTTCAGGTTGAAGCGGACAGGCGCATTTTATTTGCCTTAAACAATTCTAATTTTAGTGACGGCCTTGTTATAATTAATCGGTTCTTTTCACAATACGGGATGCCCGTTATTGTATTTATATATATGCTGCATTTGGCACTGTCTTTGAAATTTACCAATTTGAAAAAGTCAAGACAGGTATTTCTACTGATAATTTTTTCTTTTGCCGTCGCCGGCATTTCCGGCGACATTCTAAAAGAAATATTCAATCGTACCCGTCCGATACACGAATATGCAAATGAGCTGAGCTTCTTTACTCGTTCGGGCTCTCCGTCGTTCCCTTCAGGCCATTCGACTAAAAGCGTGGCACTTGTCCTTCCTTTTCTTTTTTATGCAGAATATAAAGGACGTTTCCATACTTTGGTTAAGTGTATTTTAGTACTTGTTGCTTCGATGGTTTGTTTCTCACGAATATTTTTAGGAGCCCATTATCTAAGTGATGTATTGTCCGGGATAGGCTGGGTATTTTTATGTTTACCTGTTTCTGTTATGTTAAGTAATAAAATATTAAGGAAAATGACATATCAAAAATTTGAGCTTGCCGTAAAAATATGGATTTTGGTTTATTTGGCTTTTATGATTTATCTTATATTTGCATAAGGACAAGCTCAATCGGCCATATAACAAGCGGCCGCAGCCAACTCAAAGGATTAAGTTTCAAACTAACAATAGCTGCCCATTCTTTATTCAAAATTCTCAATTCTTTCTGCCATTGCAAGCGCAACCGAAGGCGGGATCGAGAAATCCGGCTGAATATGACAAGATTTGGTTAATTCACCGCTGCCGGCAAAACTTGAACAATTCGCAGAACTCACAATCATTGTGATACCGGCCGTTACAGTTTTCCACAATTCCAACTCTGCTCAATGCAAAATCGTATTTTACCGGGTCGGCCGGCTCAATTTCAGCAAAGCCTTGTGTTATTTGAACTGCCGTTTTTAAAGAAACCGCTTTTTGGTTGTAAAACCCTAAAAGCTTACACAATCTACCCATATGGACATCGATCGGAACAACGAGCCTTGCCTTGTCAATCGATTTCCACAGCCCGGTATCGACATCGTCATCACGCACCATCCACCGCAGAAAAAGATTCAGCCTTTTGCAGGCGCTGCCCTTAGCTGGATTGACTAACAAATACTTCAGTCCCCGGCTTGTATTTCCATTGTGCTCAGCAGCATACATATCAATAAGTGAATTGCAGAATTTCGACAATGCCGGAACGATATTTATATCTCCAGGATTGTAACCTTGAATAAAAAACTCCTCGATACCGGCATATCGGTTCAGGACTTTCTTCAACAACATCAGTAAATCCAAAATGTCCTGGTCCGTTGTGAAACGATGTTTGAAACCTTGTAGGCTTTTCTGCTCAGCTTTGCCAAAGCCTTTTATAAACGCATACGGACTGTCACCCATACGCTCGAACAGGTTGGTCAAGCTTTTTTGAATCTGTTCGACCCGGCCATAAGCAAGGTCCGCAGCCAACAAGGCGGCGACCTCCATATCAGAGGGATTGTCATATCGATATACAAACTGCAGCGGGTCTGGTTTTATCAAATCGTGATGATTGTACTTGCGGTATAGTTTTTCCAGCACATTCTTTATTATAACCAGCGGTTTATTCACCAAGCACCGTTGACTTGAACTTATCATATTCCAAATGGTTCGACTATCTAAACAAACAAGAGCAAACTCAAAGCCATAACTGCCATACCTGCGACTAATCCGTAGGCTGCCAGATGGGGCTGGCCGTATTCTCTGGCGGTGGGCAGGAGCTCATCGAGCGAGATAAATACCATTATGCCTGCTACTGAAGCAAAGAGTATGCCGAATACCAGGTCGTTAAGAAATGAAAAGAGAATAACGTAGCCGATTAGTGCACCTACCGGCTCAGATAATCCTGAGAGAAATG
>CAZLIO010000608.1:0-2848 GCA_964559025.1 uncultured Pirellulales bacterium
AGCCCAATCTTTACGGAAGAAAATTGTCGGCAGGAGATATTTGCAGCGGGGGCGGATTTGAAAAATACGTTCTGTTTTGCAAAACAAAATCAGCTTATCTGCAGCGAACATATAGGCGACCTTGAGGATGCAGAAGTCTATCATCACTATATCAATTCAATCGAGCATCTACGAAAACTATTCGAAGTTGAGCCCCAAGTTGTGGCCTGTGACCTTCACCCCGCCTATCTATCGACGCAATATGCTGTTTCGATGCTAAATGAATTTGCCCATCATCCTGAGGCGAAGCCGAAGCATCTGGCTTCGAGAAAAGGTGAGATTCTTCCCCTTCGGCTTCGCTCAGGGCTAAAGGCTTTTTTCGCTCAGAAAGACAATGTGTCGATGAAAGTTATTCAAATTCAGCATCACTGGGCCCACATTGCATCTGTTTTGGCTGAGCACGGCCTTAGCGGGCCGGTCATCGGACTTGCAGCAGATGGTACCGGCTATGGGACCGATGGTGCAATCTGGGGCTGTGAGTGCTTAATAGCATCGCTTAAAGGTTTTGAGAGGTTCGGCCATCTGGATTATTATCCTCTGGCAGGGGCGGATAAGGCAAGCAAAGAGGCTGTAAGGCCCGCTCTGTCGTTATTAAAAAAGGCATACGGAAGCAAATTCACTTTACAGAAATTAGGGTGGCTGCTTGAACGAATCGAGCCTGATATAAACAGACTACAGATCATATCAGAGCAACTTGAGAAAGGTGTTAATTGTGTAGAGACTTCCAGCTTAGGTCGGGTTTTCGATGCAGTTGCCGCTATGCTCGGATTAGGCAGCTACAATCACTTCGATGCACAACTTCCGATGGCCCTGGAGGCGGTAATTGAGAACGAGATTGAAGAGCAATATGATTTTGAGCTTACAAACAGAACCGGAGAACCGTTGCAGCTGGATTTGGGCAAGATGGTAAAAGAGCTAATCGCTGATATCCAAAAAGGATTAACCAAAAGTGTTATCTCGGCAAAGTTTCACAATTGCCTTGCCGCCGGCCTGCTCGAAATGGCTAAGGCAGTGAGAGAAAGCACAAAATTAAATACAGTTGCACTAAGCGGCGGAGTGTTCTGTAATCGATATCTGACTATTCGCTGCATTAAACTCTTGAAGAAAACCGGTTTTTCAGTATTATTTAACCGTGAAGTACCGTCAAACGACGGCGGAATATCCCTCGGCCAAGCGGCAATAGCCGCTAATATCTATACGGTTTCTTAGCTCCTTATTCTTATCTTATCTTCTTCAATAATCCATAAGTGTCGGTCTATCGGCTCTTGAGAAAATAGACGCATTATACGTCCAAAAACCTCAAGAACATGAGTTTTATCCTGTCGATTCAATCGCATTACAATAATGCCGGAGAAATTACCGGGAGGATACATTCTGATATCAGCGAAATCAGTGTCCAATGTTATAATGACACGTTTTTCTTTCCGGCAGACGACAGCAAGGTTTGTATCAGAAGTGCCAATGAGACCTTGACCTGATACAGTTGTAGCATCGTATCCTGTTTTCCTGAGTAACTCTGCAGCTTCAACGGGTATATTTTCATCAATTTTAAAGTTCATAGCCAGTTCTACGCCGGCATCGATATAATGCGTTCCCGCGTAAGTTCAGCTGCGTAGGAAAGCGCTGCCAGTATCGACTCTTGTTTGAGCGATGGGTAGCTACGCAAAATCTCTTCTATGGAAAGACCTGCTGCTAAGTTGTCAAGCACAACCGACACCATAATACGTGTGTCTTTCAGGCAGGCATTACCATGACAAACATCTGGATCCACTGTTATATAGTCATGCCAATTCATTATTGGTCTCCATTACCATTACTATTTTGAAATGTGCATACTCGTTAACTACAAATGATAAATTCTGAGAATTCCGTTGTCAAGCATTTCTTATAAAATCTGGTTTTGAGACAAATGGTCAAGATTCCAATCATACAGGATGCGTTATCGATGCGCCGGATACTTTCCAGAATGTGGCATAAGTAAACAGTATCGTCTCTCATAACGGTTTAACCTCGCGAAGCACATAGTCGCGGATATAAGGACTTAGTGCCTTCTCAGTAACCACCTCGACACGACGTCCCAGAATTTTTTCAATGTCCAATATGAGACCGGCAGGAAACCAGGAGCTTGTGGCTGGGCCTGCGTCAACGAGAAAATCAATATCGCTGTCCGGACCGGCTTCGCCGCGTACAACAGAGCCGAAAATACGGATGTTGTATGCACCATGCTTTGCAGCAATGGCGCGAATATCATCGCGTTTTTCGTGGAGAAATTGCTCTATGTTCATAGATAACCCTCATATACTTACATCACCCCTTCGCCGCTTAAAGCAGCTAACCACCGAGTGTGAAGAATAGACTTTGCATATTTCTTTGTCAAACATTCTTTACAGAACCTCATGAAAGACAAATAGACGAGACTCAAACTGCTGAGGATAACTTATTAACCATTTTCCAAGCAAAAGGTTGACCTGAAAGCCTCAACTAATACAATGGTTGAAAACACTTCCAAACAAGTTTGAAGGTGCCACCCTGATGAGATGGGAGGTACGAGCGACAAGTTAAGGGAGAAGAGACAATTATGTGTTTGGCAATACCGGCAAGAATAGTTGAGTTAGACGGGGACAAGGCGGTTGTCGATGCGATGGGCAACCGCTGGAAGGCTAAAACTACACTCCTGCCGGAAGCTAAATTAGGAGATTTGATTCTGATTCATGCCGGCTTTGCCATCTCGCTCGTCGATGAAGAAGAGGCAAAAAAGACCTGGCAGCTTATTGCAGAAATTAACGAATTCCAGGACACGCCGAATAAA
>CAZLIO010000609.1:0-2846 GCA_964559025.1 uncultured Pirellulales bacterium
TCACTTAGTCCTTCGAGAGGCGAGAATCCAGCATCGAGAATCTAACACCAAGCATCCAGCATCGAGTATCCAACTTTAGCTCACTTTAGTTCACTTTAGCTCACTCCTCACTAACGACCGGTGGCAGCCACTGACCGAACATAGTGAGCGAAGTGGATGGTAGTTTTCCCACAAATTTTTGTTTTTTCCCTAATCAGCAGGGAATTTCGTGTATTCTATTGAATTCCTTTGAACCCCGCGTAACGACTAGGATAAGCCGTTTGGCGGGGCTGTGCCCCGGCAAGTCGGTCTTGATCCGTTGGTTGGGCACTCATTCTTTTACCAAGATTGTCTTGACCTGACGCTCAAGATTCTCGAGTTCTTGTCGCTTATATTTTACGAAATCCTCCAAGAGTTCTGAAATGATTTGCTTCGGTTCATCCGCCTTCAGTTGCGAGAGGTCGCTCTGGCGCGAGATCCGCATATGTCCTCCCGAATAATCCAAGCTCGAATAGGGCGGCTTGTCTGGTTTATTGTTCTTGCGAAGGAAAACGATATGACGGTCACCGGCGCGGAAGCCGGTACGGAAACCAAAACGCATGATTTTGGAATCTGGTTTCCGTAAGCTGGTAATAAAGGGGAGGAAACGCAAGGATAAGATCATCTTCTTGTCTTGGACTACCTCTCCCTTGATCACCTTACGAACGTAGACCTCACAATCTTCGTAGACCTCACGCGGGCTCGAGGACTTCTTTTGCTTAAGCAGATCGACAACCAGAATGGCGTCAGCCCTGCTGATCAACTCGTCAAGGCCAGGGAAGAACCCGAAGATCGGTGCAAATGCAGGCTTTGACAAGGAAAGCAATAAGACAAACGCGATTAGAATAAGACCAAATCTTCTCATGTCAAATCTCCTTTTCGTGTGCCCAACTATGTATATATGGTTTCCAGATAAGAAACCACAAGCTCCCGACTGTCGGCATAACACCCCTTTTTCATGCACACATAAGCGCTTCTCTGAATAAGAGTTATGCCAATTATCTTTCGTATAAGGGGTCTTATATGGTTTCCAGATAACACCCCGGACTTCTCGTCATTCAGATGAATCCCAGCCGCTGTTGTACTCTACTAAAATACAAAAATATTCTGTTCTGTCAAGAAAGAAAGGACAAAACAAATTTTTTTCTTTTCGCTTAATACAATGATTTGCCTTAGGAAAGGGTGTACTCAACCGTTTTAATCCTTGGATTATCACTTAATTTTGGGCAATTCGACAAACTAATTGCATCTAAGTTGCTTATCTCTTCCACGGTAAACCTCATTTAAGCGACAACCTTGAACAGCCTTTCTTTCCCCTTAACCCTCACCGCACCCAAGCCGAGCGGCAAGAAGGTAGTTTCGCCGAGTTATTTCTTTGTCGCAATGGTGATGTCAACCTTTTCGTCCGCTTTTCCTGTTGAACCTGCAAGAGGATTTTGCTTGATTACTTTATCGACCGTATCTGGATCATCACTGGCTTCTTTGCTGATATTACCCAGAACGAGATTGTGTTTTTCAAGAACAGCCTTCGCTTCCTCCAGAATCATGCCTTTCACATCAGGTATTTTTATTTCAATTCCGAATACCTTTTTGACAACATTGTCAAGCCATATTAAAGTCCTGCGAGAGCCATAACCGGTGATTGCCCCAATACCAAATGCCGCAAGTACCTGGTTAGTGAAGTTATCATCTGGTGTAAAGTTTCCACCCAGGGTAACAATGCCGCTACGGAATAAGGCGTACACCATTGTCGCTAAGGCAGCTCCGAGTAAGGGCTGGCTTATGTATTTCCAAACATAGCGCCGATTAAAAGCCTTTCTTTCGGCATGCCAACCGATAAAGCTGCGGATTCCATTGATAGTGCCTCCTAAGCCTCCACCAATAACGGCGTATACCATTATCAGGAATACGGGAGATTTTGGATCATCTATTTCAATAGAGAAACCTGTCCAGGTAGCGAAAAATAGGAAAGTACATATGACAAGTACAACAACTAAATACAGAATGCTAAATACTGCCACAACAACATCCCAAATCCCCTCCGGCACTACTTCATAACTCTTCCCTGTTTGCTTGTCCACGAAATCTTCTTGTTTCATCTTCTGCCTCCTTTAAAGCTTGTTGGATTAAAGAATAAAATCCCTGATTCTACTTCCTTTTGCTAATTTTTTGCCTCCATGTGAGTGTATAGTTCTACTTAATTTTACATAGCTGGACAGTCACCTATTTTTCCCCTTTCCTTTTCAAACCATACACTACACAAAATTCTCTAATATGTCAAGGGCAAACCTCAATTCCCCCCAAAGCAAGGAATTCCGCACACTTTAGTGAGATTATAGGGGATAGAGTGCCGATTTCATTATGAATAAGGGCAGCCAAAAAAAAGTGCTTTTTTGGCCATTTTTTTGTTGACTATATTTGAAACTATGTTAAAATACCCGTATGTTAGCCAGCAGGCTAACATAAACCGCCAGCAGGCGATAGATATAGCGGAGAACCGCACGTTTTCGTATCAGCAGATACACGCCAAAAAGCATCGTTCGTAAATATCGAAGATCCGCCGTCTTTTGGCGGAGTCAATATTCAAAAAAGAAAGAAGGGATCGCCCTGATAACCGGATACCTTGATAATCACTGCCAGATAACTCGTTACCCCGATAACCGGTACGAAACACGCTTAACGCAACCGAAACGAGCTGCGCAACCGTCCAACGAATCACGCAACCTGCCCTGAGCCTTGCCGAATGGTTCGATGGATTAGGATTTCGTATTTAGGATTTCAAACTACCAGATAACTCCTTATGCAACAGTATCTTATCATCAATCATC
>CAZLIO010000610.1:0-2843 GCA_964559025.1 uncultured Pirellulales bacterium
CAAAAGACAATAACAACAGGTGGCAAACTGATAACCGGAGAGTTTCTGTGCCGCCATTCGCATATTCAGATTTTTTATAACCTCCGTCGGTGGGAATATGCGGTAATTACTCTCGTATGTCTCTCGCATAAGCAAGGCCTGCTTAAGAAAGATTGTCAGCAGTGCTGCCGGCATGCCATGCCCCACGACATCAGCTACATAAAAGCCGATGTGCTGCTCATCAATACGGACGATATCATAAATATCACCCGAGACCCACTCTGCCGGCATAAAAATCGTAGCCCACTGCACCTCATCAGTATTTGGCAGCTGGGTTGGGAGAAAATCCTGCTGCACAAGACCGGCTAAACGAAGCTGCTCTGCCAGATTATCTGCGAGGGTTTTTGTTGTAGCAAGCTGCTCGGCCAGTCTATTCTTGTGAATTCTCAGCACATGCTTTCGTGGAACTAAAGGTTTTGTCGTAATTCCATAACTTTTTTTACGAAAAGCAAGATTAGCACTTACTTTAAGCCACAGCTCATCTATGGAAACTGACTCCAAGGTGTTAATCATAGAGAAACTCGTTCTTGACGGGGAAATTGAAAAACTTTTCACGGGCATCTCCGGGCGGTCTGTGAGTAAAATCATGCCAATATTTTCCATCTCAAGTGATTCGATTATTCGGGCCAATTGCTGCTGCTGCGAAACGTCCGATTCTTTCATATCTATAATGACGGTCCCAATCAAATCGAGCTTGTCGCGTACTCTGGAAAACTTGTCTATCGGAAGAGTATGGTAAGAAAGCTTCCTCTTCTTCAAAAGTCGCTTTATTTCAGACGGGATGTGGCTTTTATTTGTCAGATACAGAACATCCGTATAGCTTTTTTCCAGCTCAATAGCAGTTAGTAATTTTACTTTTTCCATTTTCACCCGTTCTTCTTATCGTATTATGAGACCTTGAACAAAGAGCCACTTGCCGCCGCCGGCATTTAACTGAACGATTGGCCGTTAAATACCGTTCACTAACAACTGTTTGCTATCCATAAGCTAATTTCGGCTTGTTAAGGGCGGTACTTTGGATTTTTTTTGCCTTTTTCCACTGTTGCAAAACCGGCATAATTCATACGGGCTGCAAAGATACGGGGGAACAAAGTAAACTACTACCGCCTGAAGGCGAGGGATTTTCTCCCATTCCCCTAATGGGACATTAAAATTTGTTCGGAGTGTGAGAATGAAAGAACGAAAATTACTAAACTATATTTCAAGCATCCTCGATGCTTGTCCGGCCCAAACCTTCTATTAACCGGCGAAGATTGCCGAGCCGATGCGAAGGATGGTTGCCCCCTCTTCGACGGCAACTTCGTAGTCTGAACTCATACCCATACTCAGCTCTGTAAACTGCCGGTCGACAATTTTTTCGCCGCGCATCTCGATAAATAATTCTCTTGCCCTAACAAAACAAGCTCGAACAACGTCCTTATTATGGGTCAATGGTGCCATTGTCATCAGACCGACGAGTTTTAAGTTCGGCAGGGTCTCTATCTGCTCAGCCAGATGCGTTGCCGCGCCTACCGGCACACCGTATTTTTGCGGTTCGTTGGAAGCGTTGACTTGCAGAAGCACTTTTGGGCATAAGTTTAGTTTTGCCGCTGAGGTGTTTATTTCTTCGGCCAGCCGAAGTGTATCCAGCGAATGTATCAGAAAAGCTATAGGTAAGACGTGGCGGACCTTATTGCGCTGCAGATGACCAATCATATGCCAACCGACCTTTTCCGGCAGGCCCAAATCACCATCAGGTCCCTGTAAAAATTCAGCCACCTGGGTGGAAACTTTTATAAGCTGCTGAACGCGATTTTCCCCCAGGCTGGTGAAACCCAGACGAATAACCTCTTTTACGGCTTCGATGGTAGCGGATTTTGTTACAACGACAAGTTTTACCTCACCGGGGTCTCTGCCAACGCGGGCACAGGCAGAGCTAATGGTGTCTTTTACACGCTCTATTCTCTCCGAAATTTTTGCCATAGCTGAAGAGTCAAAAACTAAAAAAATTCAATTCAACACAAACTAAAGACGTATTCAAAATATCAATCTGTGAAAGTTTTTGCCAGCATAAAAGCTATCACTGTGAAAATTTTGACGGTTTTTTTCATCTACCAGGCAAATATTCGTTAAACAACAGCTTCCAAGACTTATCGGTCTTAATCAGCTCCAATAAGCGTAAGTATTCAAGCCATTTGGCTTTATGATTTCTGCTGAGATAGAATAATGTTCCCAAAAAAATCAAAAAAAAACGATTTTTAACTTGCATTTTATTGCCATAATGTGTATACTAATCTTGTTAAGGTAATATGGGGTGGACATAAACCCCTTGATGATTTTTGTAGTTCTTGTATTTTTCGTTTAACAGGATTTTCCGGTAGTGTCGTTTTTTTCGTTTGCTGTTTAAAATATAACGCTGTTTTTAACAGCTTATAGACTTCGGCGAGGCAGTGTGGTCCACCGGTCTCCCCCCCAGCCGGAACCACCACCTCGCCCTTTTTATGCGCATAGTCTTATTTAGACCGATCCGTCCACAGTAACTATGTTCAGAGCGTCACTTGAATCCTTTATTCCCCGCGGACCTGGACTATTACTTTTCTGCTGCGCGGGCCGTCAAATTCACAGAAAAAAATACCCTGCCAGGTGCCGAGGTCCAGAGATTTGTCATTTATCAGGATTTGTTCGCTACAGCCGAGCAGAGAGCTTTTGCAGTGTGCATCGGAATTGCCCTCAGAATGCCGATAGCCCGGACGATGATGAGGAAGCAGCTCCTCCAGAGTCAAAAGTATATCGTGCGGCACAGAGGGGTCGGCGTTTTCGTTTAT
>CAZLIO010000611.1:0-2833 GCA_964559025.1 uncultured Pirellulales bacterium
CATGAAATGATGTCGGCGCGAACCAGCTCCAGATCACCACCAGCATCAAGCCAGGATTTGTAGACAAACTGTGCTTCTGGTATCTCGCTGTGCTGCTTAAGCCATGAAATGATGTAGGCTCGAACCAGCTCCAGATCACCACCGGCATAAAGCCAGGGTTGGTAGACAAAGCTTGCTTCCTGTATCTCCCTGTGATGCTTAAGCCATGAGATGATGTCGGCGCGAACCAGCTCCAGATCACCACCGGCATCAAGCCAGGATTTGTAGACAAACTGCGCTTCCGGTATATCTTTATGCAATGCAAGCCACGAATCAATACAATCTCGTACAAACTCTGGTTCCCTTCCTGAGTCGAGCCAGGATTTGTAGACAAACTGTGCTTTAGTCGTGTTCTTATGCAGGCTAAGCCACGATCTAATATCTTCTTGGAAAATCTTTTTGATATTCCACAGCTTAATGGTGGGCTGTATCTTTCTTGCAAAATCTTCTGCCGAATGGGTAAATTCAGAGGAGGATACGAAAATTCCTTGGTCTGCGTTTTGAGCCGTGACGGCAGATGCAAACTCCCGTATTTGGCCTACGGAGACCTTCGAGCTGGGGTGATACTTTTTGATTTGGAGCAGAAGCATCCGTTTATCAGGTGCTATTAGTTTGATGTCATAATCGCGGTGTGGGACATATTCACGATGAATGACGGTGTAGCCTTCGCGTTCAAACAACTTCGCGATGTAATTCTCAAATGACCTTGGATCCAGTTGATGAATATACTCCGGTTCCGTTTTGCATGTAAAGGGGAATAGAATATGCTCTTCGAGTTGTAGCTCTTGCTGTTGACTAGGTTGCTTTATAAGCTCTCGCTTTATCAGCTCTCGAAGTTCATCCATTATATCAAGCACTATCCAAGGGACTGGTTCGCTTAGTGAAACATATCTGACAGTGCGCAGATCCCATGGCAAGTCAACCTCTGGAGAGGCTACAAGCAACATCTTTTTCCCAAGGCCTAGTGCACATCCCAACTCCAGAAAGAGATTGGGATCTGCTGCGGTTGCCACTCCTACCACCATATGTGATTTGCTGATCGAATCAGTCAGGATTTCCCCGTGTGGGCTAGCAGAAAGTGGCGTATGGGCACGTTCTGAAAGCACAGCCCCAATGCCATTGGGCGTGAGTGCCCGTTTGATACTAGCAGCCAGTTCACGCGCCTCTGATTTGTCATGCGAATACGATATGAATACTCGTACTCCCATCAGAGTACCTCCTTTGCACGACTAAGAGCCCAGAAATCGTACAACAATTGCATCTTATTTTGTTCTTCCTCTTTCGTAGTCGTTCCACAAGTAGTGAGACTCTCAAGAGCTTTTTTACAAAGATTCAACTTTTGGGTCAGTAGACTAGCCATGCGAGTGGCCATCTCATTAATGGTGTGCTCTCGTGCTGCCTCCATCTTTTGTTCTTCAATTTCGATGTACTTGCGCTGTATATGGATACTCTATCCGGAACAGGTTGAATGTATCCATCTTTGAGGCGTCGGCGAGTACTGGGTAATTCCAAGGCTCAGGAAAAATGTTTCAAGGACCTCTTTCATTTCAGCAGCTTGCCAGGGAATCGCTCCGAGTTCGGGCCCGGATGTAAGCCCCTCCATGTCATAAACGTACATGGACCCTTCGGAAGCTAAGCGTATCACACACTCGAAAAGGATTGTACTTATGGCTTGAGGTTTTAATTCGTGTACCGTGTTTGTGAATGATATAAAGTCGAATTTTTGACTCTTACCATAAATTTTTGGGAAATGGGCAATTTCGCTGGTCGTTGGCTCGCAGGAACCCAGATTTAGAGTCTTTGCGGTCCGTTCCACTTGTTTGATATAGTCATTATTAATATCGTAGGGATAGTACGCAATCTTAGAGCGCATTTCTTCGTCAGGAATGTTCTCGCGTAAAAGCGTAATTATCTGTCCTTTACCACATGCCAGATCTAGCCAATGATACTCCGATAGCTTGGGATTTTCCAAAGAAGAATGCAAAAGCGTCAGAGCAGATTGATGCTGTGTTAAGTTTATCAATGGATTATAATACGCTTTTGAGTTTATAAGTGAACCCATGCGTCTGCTTCCCGTCATTAGTGAACGTACGTCACTAAAATTTTAGAACTGATTATATTTTAAGGAATTATATAGGCCTTTACAACCATACTCTTCTCGTGCAGGAGATCGCTCTCTCCCGAACCGAGTGTGTAACCGCTTCTCTACCACAGCCAAATTCCACACTGTCCGCAAGTTGCTCTGGTATCAAGGCTGCATAATGTTTTCGGCAAATCTCCGGTGAATTGCCCATCAACGCAGATATTTTATACAACGATTCGCCCTTCGTTGCAAGCAAATATCCAAAAGTATACCATATCCAGATTTTTAGCCTGTTTTTCGAACAATATTCCCGAATCAGACGTAGTATTATATCGCAGAATAAAAATTAAAAAAATAATTAAAAAAATCTTGACGAACTGTCGATACCGTAATAGAATTAAGTATTAGATATAGGCTGACGTGTGTAAGAAGCCCATTAGAAAGGAACAGGTTAGGGTTTTGAAAAAAAATCGAGAATGCTTTATTTTTGCTTTAAACTGCCGATAGACAAGTGTTAATGTTCGCGTTTAATGGCCGCTGGCAGTTTAGGCAGCGGCTTTTTTTGTTGCTCTTTTTTAAGTTTATAGTTATAACCTACGAGCCTTTACGGTTGACTATTTTGAATTGACTGTTTATTATCCGGTTTTTTGGGCTTCCTTTGAAGTTTCGCTTGACTATCGCCGATTCATTAATAAATAGAAAATAATAAAT
>CAZLIO010000612.1:0-2833 GCA_964559025.1 uncultured Pirellulales bacterium
AACGATTTTTTTCTTTTCAAAGTATGCCTAACCTCAATTTTGCAGAACTCATACGCTTCCAAACAATAACCAGTCCCAAAAACCCAAACCGACCCGCGAAATCGGTGTGACCACGCAGATGGGTAACGAGCGGTACTCAGGATATCAGAAGTCAGATGTCAGGAGTCAGATGTCAGAAGTCAGATGTCAGAAGTCAGATGTCAGTAGTCAGAAGTTAGAAGTCAGAAGTTAGATTATCTGTCCTCTGTACTCTGTTCTCTGTCCTCTGTTTTCTGTCCTCTGTCCTCTGTTTTTTTCTATCCGCAGCTTGTGCGAGTGGATCCGGGACGGCTGCATCGGGCCCCTCTCTCAGGCAAAGCCATCCAGTGGCACAGCAAGAACGCGCAGATCGTCAATGAATCAGATCCAAACCAGTATCCCCGCCGCAAATACCGCCGCGGGTGGACGCTATAACAGCTCATCTGTAAAAAATATAACGGAACCGCCCTCAAACCTCCTTCCACTGTCCCGGGATGGGGAAGGGGAATTGGCCGTTCCTATCAGCTTTGACCGGCGCCGGGCTGTCGTAGCTCAGGTCGTCAAGGTAGTCGCAAAACTGGAAGTTGGACTCCATTATCTGCTCCCAGGTGATCATCTGGCCGGTATGACAGGCGGCGCGGCCCATTAGCGACGTGAGGTCTGAATAAACAGCTCGCCTTATTTCATTATGCGGACGGTCGTTGCGGATATTGTCAATGAAGACATTCCACTCGTACTGCCAGGGGCTATAGCGGTCCTTTGTTGGCGTCCATGCAATGTTGGAATTTTCGATCCGCTGGTCCTTGAACATGTGGACGGTAGCTGCGTGCGTTCTGCCGGAGAACTGTGCCGCGCACTTAGTGCCGTGAATAAAGGTGGCGAATTCCGACCGTGTTTTGCTGGCTCGACGAAAACCGCAGAACGCCTTGGTCCCGTCGGGGTAAGTGTACTCCATAGAATATACGTCGAGGTTTTGCCCGTGGTCCTCGCTGTGGGGCTCGCGCCCGCCCATGCCGACCGCAGAAATCGGCCAGGCATTCTTGATCCAGCAGCACTCGTCGATCTGGTGGATCAGATTGTCGACCATATGGCCCGAGCCGACCCAAAACAAATGTATCTTGCCGAACTGCAATTGATTCATGAAGTTGTTGGCATCTCTCTGAGGCGTGAGCCACCTGCTGCCTCCCAGGCGGTTGGCGCGGATCAGCGGTATCTCCCCCATTTCGCCGTTGCGGATCTTCTCAATCAGCGCCTGGCGGGCCGGGGAGTGGCGGCACTGGAGTCCTGCGGAAACCTTGATGTTCTTCCTCTTTGCCATCTCATCGGCACGCAGCAGTCGATGTAAACCGCCCGGATCGGAAGCAAAAGGTTTTTCCATAAAGACATTGATGCCCTTGCGGATGGCGTACTCAACGTGCAGTGGCCGGATATAGGACCGCGTCGTGCACATGGCGATATCGCCGGGCCTGAGGATATCGATGGCCTTGCGGTGAGAATCGAAGCCCAGGAACTTGCGGTCCGGCGATACGTCGATCTTGTTGCCGAACTTCTTCTTGAGAGCGTCGTGCGACTTGGCCATTCGGTCTTCCCAGAGATCGGCCATAGCGTATAGCTTGACCGGCCCGCTGTTAGGAACAGACAGGGCGTCGCCAACGGCACCACTGCCGCGCCCGCCGCAGCCGATCAGCGCCAGACGGATCGTGTTGTCCTCACCGGCGAAGACGGCACCGGGCGAGAGACTGCCGAGCACGGCCGCGCCAGCGGCGAGCGTACCACTCTGTTTCAGAAACTCTCGACGGTTGAGATTGGACTTGTAGATAGATTTACTCATTTTTACCTCCTGGGTTAATAATGGAATTGATAGGAATTAGTTTTCGTAGCATACGGATAAGGCAGCACATCTGATACCTTGAACACAAGAAAAAACAACTGAGATTTTCTGTTTAATGTCATAAATAGTGCTCCTGAGCTTTAGCGTTATATTATACAGGGTACTGCATCCGATTTCAATAGTTATGGCAGGAACCCTAAATAAATTTTTCTACACAGCGTTTTTGCAAGGTCTTTCAAACAAAGAGCTTACGTGTTTTTGTGCAATCTCGTCGAAAAGGCAGGCATAATTCGGAAAGTTCCTCTTGACGGGAAGGAGGTTAATTTGGTATAAGTGATATAGTGACGCTTGTGCCCGTATGAGTGGGGGATAAGTTCATTTTTGGTTTACCAGCGGGCGCATTTCTTGTGGCTCTATCAATAGAGGAGGAGTTAGTGTGTATCATGCAAGGCAGAGAGTTGGAATGGAGAACTTTGTGTCTCGCGGGAAAAATTCTTACATTTCAATGAACAACCCATATTATTTTTTTGAACCCCGCCCGTCGTCCGCAGGATGTCTTGCGGCAAAGACGGGACGGCGTGAAGGAGGACTATTATGTGCAAAAAATTGATTTATTTGGTATCTTTTGTTTTGGTGCTGAATCTGGTTCTGATGAGTTCAGTCCAGGCAGACCTCATCGGATATTGGAAATTCGATGAGTCATCGGGCACCATCGCGGCCGATAGCGCCGGGGGTGACAATGATGGCACGTTAATCGGCGACCAGCTCGGATGGACGGAAGGCAGGGCCGGCGGCGCTCTGTCATTCCCGGGGCTGCCGAATGATGCCCGCGTGGAGTTCCCCACCACGGGCATGTCGGCGACGGCGGGAACGGTCGCCATGTGGGGCCTCCTTGCCGATCCACAGCCCGAGACGGACGGACGGTACTTCTTTGGTCATACGACCCAGCCGGAGTGGACCAATCGCATCCAGATCTATATGCAG
>CAZLIO010000613.1:0-2831 GCA_964559025.1 uncultured Pirellulales bacterium
CAACGAATGGGTTTTATGCTTTTTAGAATAGTCCTTGTACTTTTCCTGTATTGACGTCCACATCAATACGGCGGAACGCAGGATTGGAGGCGGTACCGGGCATCAGCTTAATGGCTCCGGCTACGGGCACGATGAAGCCGGCACCTTTGTAAACAAGAACATCACGGATCGGGAGCTCCCAATCGGCGGGTCTGCCTTTTATGTCCGGGTCGTGCGACAAACTAAGATGGGTCTTAACCATACAGGTTCCTAAAGTCTTGCTGTCCGGGTCGGCCTCCATAGCCTTGGCTTTTTCCAGTGCCTCGTCGGTATAAGTTACGCCGTTAGCTCCGTAAACTTTTTTGGCGATTAGTTCAATGCGTTTTCTCAGCGGGGTCTCCAGCTCATAAAGGAATTTGAAATGGTTCGTTTCGCTGCAGGCCTCAATCACGGCCTCTGCCAGCTCGATTGCACCATCGCCGCCCTTGAGCCAGTGTTCGGAGACCGCGGCCAAAGCTCCGTTTTGCTCGGCGATTTTACGTACAAACTTTATTTCAGCCTCGGTGTCCGTGTGGAAGCTGTTTATGCAAACGACCGGTCGGACGCCGCTTTTATTCACCGTTTCGATATGAGCGATGAGATTCTCACAACCTTTTTCGACCAGTTCAAGGTTTTCGGTAGTGTATTCCTCGCTCAGGGGTATGCCGGGCTTCACTGCAGGTCCGCCGCCGTGCATCTTTAGAGCGCGAACAGTGGCAACAATAACAACGGCGTTTGGTACCAGGCCGGACATTCGGCATTTTATATTCCAGAATTTCTCAAAACCAATGTCGGCACCGAATCCACTTTCAGTAACGTGGTATTCACCTAATTTTGTGCCGAGCATATCAGCGATAATGGAGCTTTGGCCGACAGCGATATTTGCAAAGGGACCTGCGTGTACAAATACAGGCTGGCCTTCAATTGTCTGCAATAAATTCGGGTTAATAGCATCAGCCATCCAGGCGGTCATAGCGCCGTCAACTTCAAGGTCGGCGGTGGTAACTTCATTACCTTTTTTATCGTAGGCCACGACTATTTTAGACATGCGCTCTCGCAGGTCTTTTAAGTCCTTGGCAACTGCGAGTATCGCCATAATCTCACTTGAGACGGTAATTTGAAAGCCTGAGTCCATCTCGTAGCCGTCCATTTTTCCGCCCTGGCCAATCCTGATATTTCGCAGGGCCTGGGCGCAGAAGTCCATTGCCCATTTCATTTGCACACTTGCCGGGTCGATATCTATTCGTGTTAGCTTGCTTTTTGCCAGGCGGGCATCGTCGTAATTTCTTTCGTGCTGCAAACGCGAAGTAAGGGCAACCATAGCGAGGTTGTGGGCGTTTGTTATACAGTCGATATCACCTGTAAGGCGGATAGAAAAAGGCGTCAAGGGAATACATTGGGCAAGGCCTCCGCCGGCAGCGGAACCCTTTATATTAAAGGTTGGTCCGCCGCTGGGTTGGCGTATGGCCCCGACCACGCGTTTTCCCAGCTTGCCCAGACCTTCAATCAAACCCATGGCAGTGGTAGTTTTGCCCTCGCCCAAAGGCGTCGGCGTAATGGCAGTAACGTTAATGTACTTTGCTGTGGGAGCATCCTGGAGCCGGGCAAGGGCTTGTTGATAATCGACTTTGGCCAGCTTGCGACCCATTGGAATCAGTTCGCTCTCCTGCAAGCCCATCTCTTCGGCAAGCTGGCTAACAGGTTTCATTTCTTCCTCGGCAGCTTCTGCGATCTGCCAGTCCTTCATTTTTGTTGCGTCAAGTTTCATAGGCCTTTCCTCATATGTCGAATTGATTAAATATTTCGCGCGACGTTGTTACGCTCCTGTTTGTCGAGATGGTGGTTTTTGCATAAGTCCCGTATTATCCTCGAAAATTATCAAAGCGGGTACAACCGTAGGGCTTTTTTTTTGCACTATTTTGCTATTTGGTTCATTGGTTATCAAAAAAATGCCTAAAGCTAATTATTCAGGCTATCAGGCCATCAGGTTACCAGGTAGCGGCTATCAGAGTACCAGGTTATCAGGATAAACGCATGGTGTAAATGCACATCATGAATTTGTCTTTTTCTGATACCCTGATATACTGATAACCTGCTTCCTGATTTCCTGATATCCCTCTTTCAGGCACTTTAGACACTCCAAACTTTAGCTCACTTATTCTACTCACTACTCACCAGGTTATTGTTTTATGTCTTTGCCAGGTTAATCTTTCTATGTTGAGCTATAGACCTTGAGGAAAGAATCTGAGTATATTTGCTTGTTCATCAGCATTTCAGCGGTGGCTACTTCGTTCATCAGGTCTTTGTCGAGCACATCAACGATAGCCGAGTCTAGTCCTCGCGAAATAGCCATAGCAAGGAATACCCGGTTTATCAGACTTCTTTGGGATGCACCCTGAGAAAGATTCGACAGGCCTATTGTCATGTGCGGTGCCGGGTCTGCCAGATATTGTATCTGGTCCATCGCAGATAAGATATTACCGGGCTGGACCTGGGCGTTCGGCACTTTTACTGGCAGAATGATGGGGTCAATAAAAAGTCGCTGGGTGCCAAATCCCTTTTCCATCGCCTTTGATACGATTTCCGCGGCTATTGCTACGCGGGTATCGATGTCTTGAGGGACACCGTTTTTGTCCATAGTAAGGGCGATAATG
Source organism: uncultured Pirellulales bacterium (assembly GCA_964559025.1). GTDB lineage: Bacteria > Planctomycetota > Phycisphaerae > Sedimentisphaerales > Anaerobacaceae > NIOZ-UU13. The sequence continues at coordinate 2,673 of CAZLIO010000613.1, forward strand.
CTTGCTTTCGGGCCTGCCTGGTTTGCCATTTCTCGAAGCTCCTGCACACGGATAATCCTCTCAAAATCCCTATGCAAGCCAAAAACCAGCACATGTCCTTCAACGGTATCTACCTCTACACCATTTGCTACCAGGAACCCCCACTTCTGGCTGAGGCGG
>CAZLIO010000614.1:0-2830 GCA_964559025.1 uncultured Pirellulales bacterium
CAATCTCCGAAATTATAGTGGGCACGAAGATCGAGCGGCTTGATCTGGCACCAAGCAATGTTCTGCTTTCAGGTGCCGAGATCGAGCTGGCCAGCGTGGTTGGAAGAGAATTCGTCCTGAGTGAGAAGCTCAAAACTGTACAGGACAAATATGACATTTGTGTTATCGACTGCCCGCCGTCGCTTAGCCTATTGACCCTTAACGCACTTGTTGCCAGCACTGATGTTATCGTGCCTGTTCAGGTGGAATACTATGCAATGGAAGGCCTAAAACAGCTATTCGAGACAGCGAACGTTATCGGAGAGCATTTGCACGATAGCAATGTAAAAATCTTGGGCTTATTGCTGACTTTTGTGGAAAAAAGGAGGCTCCTGAGCAGTCAGGCTCAAAAGCAAATGCGGGAATTGTTTGGCTCTTTGGTTTTTCATACGGTTATTCACAGATGCGTAAGGTTGGCTGAGGCACCCAGTGCCGGTCAGCCGGTTTTGACTTATGCCCCTGAAAGCCGGTCGGTGGCTGAATATAGGGCTTTGGCTGAGGAGATAATCAATAGCAAGGCTTCGGCTGAGCAGGTAATCGAAGATCGGGCTTTGGTCGGGAGTAAATAATAAATGTCAGGACATGAAAAGGAAAAGGCAGGACTCCAAAAGGAAATCTCATCGATTTTCAAGGGGGTACCGACTCCAAAAACCGACGGTCGACAGAAGCCTATCGGCACTTCTTCTGCGGAGCAGACCGGCTATATTGAGCTAAAACCGCCGGCCCCAGAGCTGCAAAAGCCCCGGGTCTCAAAAGCTTATCAAGCTATGCAATCATTGCTCAAAATTGACCCGGAGCACATCGTCTATGCCGAGCCAAAGCCGCTGACTCTGGAGCCGCAGCAGCCCCAGGCCTCAAAGAATAATCAAGTTAAGCCATCGTTGACCAAAGCTGCGCCGGCTCAACAACCCAAAGTTGTACCAGCTCAACAATACAAAGTTATAACAGCTCGACAACATAAAGTTGTGCAGGCTAAACGACCCGGCACTATTCAAACTCGACAACGCCTTATGATAGCAGGATTGATATGGGCAGCCTGCTTCGTAGTATTCTTGCTTGCCTATATGCTTGTGTTGGGGCCCCAAAAGAACTACGAAAAAAGTATCGAAAACAAGCTCACTGAGAGAAAACAGGTGTACGAGTCTGCACTAAAAGCAGCACAAAAGGAAACCAAAATCCGGTTGAATGAGCAAATCGAGCGTTTACAAAGCAGGCTGCAGGATTTTGTTATTGATTTCGAGAATTCAGCTAATTTGACGTTTGATATAAGTCAAATTGCCAACGAGAAGGAGGTCGCTTCGTTCAGCATCAAAAGCAAAGACAGCCGGGGACCCTCAACAATACCTGAGGCTGAGTACATTCGCGAGAACCACATTGTTATCAGCTTTATTGGGGGGTTTAATCAGTTTGCTGCATTTCTGAATGCCCTGGAGAGACACCGGCCGGTCCTCTTTGTGGACAAGTTCTCAATAACTCGCTCGGGGCAGGAAGATTCAGCCTATCAAATGAGTTTGAATGTGGCGGCTTTTGTCAAAAAACAGCAGTCCGAAGAGCTCCTTTCGAAGGACGGAAAAACCGCCGATAAAAGCTCGATGAAACTTTACGGCAAAAAAATATGAGAATAATAGCAATAGCAAATCAAAAAGGTGGTTGCGGCAAAACAACTACGTCAGTGAACCTGGCAGTTGCCCTTGCCGAGAAAGGCAAGAGGACGCTGATAGTTGACCTCGACCCACAAGGTCACAGCACGATAGGGTTCGGCTATGATCCGGATAGCCTGACTATGACCATTTATAATGCTCTTATGAAGGCTCAACCCACAATCTCCGAAATTATAGTGGGCACGAAGATCGAGCGGCTTGATCTGGCACCAAGTAATGTTCTGCTTTCGGGGGCCGAGATTGAGCTGGCCAGCGTGGTTGGCAGAGAGTTCGTCCTGACTGAGAAGCTCAAAACTGTACAGGACAAATATGACATTTGTGTTATCGACTGCCCCCCGTCGCTTAGCCTATTGACCCTTAACGCACTTGTTGCCAGCACTGATCTTATCGTGCCTGTTCAGGTGGAATACTATGCAATGGAAGGCCTAAAACAATTATTCGAGACAGTGAACATTATCGGAAAGCAATTGCACCCTTGCAATGTAAAAATCTTGGGCTTATTGCTGACTTTTGTGGAAAAAAGGAGGCTGCTGAGCAGTCAGACTCAAAGGCAAATGAGGGAATATTTCGGCGATTTGGTGTTCGATACGGTTATTCACAGATGTGTAAGGTTGGCTGAGGCCCCCAGTGCCGGTCAGCCGGTTTTCACCTATGCACCCGAAAGCCGGTCGGCGGCTGAATATAGGGCTTTGGCTGAGGAGATAATCAATGGCAAAGCCTCGCCTTCTGAGGAAATAAGCCAAGGCGAAGATTCTCCAGAGCAGATAACCGATGGCAAAGCCTCGGCTGAGGAGATAAGCGAAGGCAAAGCCTCGGCTGAGGAGATAAGCGAAGGCGAAGCCTCAGTTGAGGAAATAAGCGAAGGCAAAGCCTCGGCTGAGGAGATAACCGATGGCGAAGATTCTCCAGAGCAGATAATCGAAGGCCAGGCCTTGGCCAGGAGATAATAATCAATGGCAAAGCACGAAAAGAACAAGGCAGGACTCCACAAGGGAATCTCCTCGATTTTCAAGGGGGTCTCGATTCCGCAAGCCGACGGTGGCCAGGAGCCTTCCGGCCCCACTGCCCCGGAGCGTACCGACTATACCGAGCCAAAACAGCCGGCTCCGGAGACGCAGAAGCCCGAGGCC
>CAZLIO010000615.1:0-2815 GCA_964559025.1 uncultured Pirellulales bacterium
TTGAGTGACGAACAGAGACGTCAATTCGAAGAGCATTTGGCCGGATGCTCTGAATGTAAGGATGAGTTGGAGGAGTTCAGGAAACTTAAAGCTATTACCGATGAGGTAACGTTGGTTGAGCCTGAGGACAGGATATGGCAGGACTACTGGGACGGCATCTATAACCGAATCGAGCGCAGCGTCGGCTGGATTGTCTTTTCAGTGGCCGCTATCCTGCTGACAATCTACGGCGGATTCAAGCTGATAGAAGAGCTCATCAAAGATGAAACAATTGGTATGCTTCTTAAAATTGGATTGCTTGTACTAATAGTGGGGCTGGCGATCCTGTTTGTCTCGGTGCTGCGGGAGAGACTTTATTTCTGGCAAAGAGACCGCTATAAAAATGTAAGGAGGTAAGACAATGCTTTTATCCACAACAGATACGATTGAGGGCAGGAAGATTGTAAGGCATCTGGGACTTGTCAAAGGTAATACGATTCGCGCCCGGCACATCGGCAGAGATATTATGGCGATACTTCGCAACATAGTTGGAGGTGAAATAACCGACTATACAAAGATGATGGCTGAGTCCAGAGAACAGGCCCTCGACAGGATGATAGAGGACGCCCAGAAATTAGGAGCTAATGCGGTGGTAAAAGTGAGTTTTTCTACATCAATGATAATGCAAAACGCATCGGAGATTTTGGCTTACGGCACGGCTGTAGTCGTGGAGTAACATTCGCCCGGCTACATCTTATGTCCTGGAGCAAAGCGATATGAGAAATAAAAACGCTCTTAGAACTGCAATTTCTGTGGCTTTGATACTGATTACTTCGCTATCGGTACTCAGCAAGGGCGCAGAAACGGAAGGTATCGAAGGTGTTTGGATGGGCACTCTGAAGGTCTCTTTAGTAGAGCTAAGGATAGTGTTCAAGATTAACGCAAACGCAGATGGGACACTCGCTGCCACTATGGACAGCCCTGACCAGGGGGCCGAGAACATAGCAGTGAGCAAAGTTACCTTCGAGAATGGCAGATTGTATCTGGAGTCGAAAGTCGTCCAGGGCACCTATGAGGGTCAGATAAAAGAGGATGGTTCTATCGAAGGCAAATGGCAACAAGGTGGAATTTCTTTCCCGCTTCAGCTCAAACGCATTGATGAAGCTCCCACACTGCATCGTCCTCAGGAACCAAAGAAACCGTATCCTTACATTGAAGAAGAAGTAACTTACGAAAACGAGAAAGCTGGTATTAAGCTGGCCGGCACACTTACACTTCCTCATTCTGAGGGTCCATTCCCAGCAGTGATACTTATCACGGGCTCGGGTGCCCAGGACCGGAATGAAACAGTCTGTGGTCATCGCCCCTTCCTGGTTTTGGCTGATTATCTGACGCGCAAGGGGATAGCTGTTTTGCGTGTTGATGACCGCGGAGTAGGAGGCTCAACAGGAAATCTTTTAGAAGCGACAAGCGAGGATTTAGCAAGCGATGTGCTTGTTGGAGTAAAGTATCTCAAGGGTCGTAAGGAGGTCAATCCCAAAGAGATAGGTCTTATTGGCCATAGCGAGGGAGGGATCATTGCCCCAATAGCGGCTGCTCAGTCATCTGATGTTGCTTTTATCGTTTTGATGGCCGGGACGGGTTTGACCGTAGATGAAATTATCTATTTACAAAGTGACCTTATACTAAAGACTGTTGGGGCGAGTGATAAAGTATCGGCTATGCAGCGTACCGGTTCAAAACAGATATTCGAAATACTTAAGCATGAGAAGGATAACGCAGTGGCCGAAAAGAAAATCCGCGAAGTAATGACCGATATTCTTTCAAAACTTAGTAAAGAAGAAAAAGATGCGCTGGGTGCATCCGAGGCAACTATGGAAAGACAGCTAAAGCTGCTGTTGTCCCGGTGGTTTCGCTTCTTCCTGACATACGACCCGAAAACAGCTCTAATGAAAGTCAAATGCCCGGTGCTTGCAATAAACGGCCAGTTAGACCTTCAAGTTCCGCCTAAAGAGAACCTGTCCGCTATTGAAGGGGCACTGAAGACCGGAGGCAATACTAACTATACGATCCAGGAATTACCGAAGCACAATCATCTGTTTCAGAGGGCTCAAACCGGGGCAATCTCAGAATATGCCAAGATAGAAGAGACCATCTCACCGATTGCTCTTAAGGCAATTACGCAGTGGATTTTGAAGCAAACCAGCCGAGCTAACAAATGAGTTACCCAAGATAAGCAGAATTGAAGGGAGACCAAATGGATACGATTAAAGATTTTCTAAGGCCTGAAATAATATGGTTTCTGATAGGGCTTGCACTTTTCATTATGGAATTTGTCTTGCCCGGGCTAATCATTGCTTTCTTCGGTGTCGGGGCCTGGATAGTAGCGCTTGTCTGCCTGATTACGGACATCGGGATAAATACTCAATTGATAATATTCATAGTCTCCTCAGTGTTATCGTTGTTTTTTTTGCGGAAATGGCTCAAGGGAGTATTTATAGGTCACAGTGTGTCCAAACAGGACCTGAAAGAGGATCTTGAAGAATTCATAGGGCAGAAGGCGGTTGTGAAGGAAAAAATTACACCGAAGGCCGGCGGTAAGGTGGAATTTCACGGCACAAACTGGTTGGCCGAAGCAGATGAGGAAATCGCAGTGGAAACTGTTGTTGAGATTGTTGGGAAAGAAAATATAACACTTAAAGTAAAAACATTATAGAGGAAAGGAGTTAGTTATGTTAGCTGCAATAGTGAATGCATATACTGTTATTCTTGTTGGTGTACTGGTCTTTGCGTTACTCATATTTTTCAAGACCATAAGGATTGTGCCTCAGAAAAT
>CAZLIO010000616.1:0-2813 GCA_964559025.1 uncultured Pirellulales bacterium
AAATTCGTAAAAGACTCTAAAGACTGGGACATGTAACCTTTTGGTTAATTTGTTAATTAGATGATTGACTATTTACTATTGAATTCGAGTCCCGATTTCCTTTTCAATAATCAATAGTAAATAGAAAATAGTCAATTCGACGATAGGCCGGACTGCTCACGGCACCTGTCTTTTACCTCAAGAATTGAAACGCTTACTCGATAAGCTTTTAAGAATCTCGACTTTGCTTTCCCATTTATGGGAGTCAACGCCGGTCAGTGGATTTTCACATGGCCGCCAAAACTTACACAAATGTTTCCATATAAGTCCCAATATTCTCAAGTCACACCTCCCGTCCAGATACTAAAGTTAGTGCACCACAAAAGGTGTTTCAGCACCAGTAAAAAATTGAAATGATGCCGTTTAATAAACGTATCAAGGCGTTCTGCGTGAAGCGGCGAACCTTTTTATCGGCCCACGGCGAGAAGTTTTTTCAGGGCACAGCCTCTCACCGGACGGCCTAAAAGGGCTGCAAGCTGGATACTCACAGCCCCGGCATCTGGTAAAAGGCCGGACTTCTCTTACGCCTTGCGTTTTCTTAATAAAGTCAAACAACCTATACCCAGCAGAGCAATCGTCGCCGGCTCAGGAATCGACATGGCGCCGCTGAAGCCATTGCCGCCCACATAACCGCCGGCCAACATCTGTGCAAAGCTGCGATAGTTAGTTCCACTTCCCCCCTGTAATGAGAGTTCAAAATCAAGTCCTGGCGTTTGGGTGTAAAGGATCATATTCAACGCGGCAGAACCAAGCGCCTTGCCGGCGTCCGTTACAAGCAGGTTACTAATATCCGCCTTAAAACACGTGTATCCTCCTGCTGTCGTCCCCACGGGTACCAGGTCGCCGCCGGCCAGAGTGCCCAGTAAGTAAACCGCGCTATTATCTGCGCTCGTTATCGAGATGGTTGGGCTGCCGATCGGTTTGACTTCGTAGGTACCACCTGCACCTGCGCCTACTAAGAGAGTGGGAATATGCACCAACGAGCCAGTCAGGGCATCGTAATTACTGCCCATTCCTTTATCAACAGCGATATTCTGGTTAAAGCTAAGCGTGCTGGACCCATCGTAAAACCAGCCTCCGGCGGTGCTTGAATCAGGACTGAACTCGATTGTTGGTGTCGCCAACGCCGGCGTGCCGGCAAAAATCACCAATGCGAGAATCATTATTACTAACCTTTTCATTTTTTGTCCCCTCCGAAATTTTATGTTCTTAAAGACCGTTTTATCTTTGTGCTGCGGACTAATCGCAGCTCCGATTTTATCGGGATTTTCTCAATCTGTTGGTTTTGAACTGCTCACTTTGCTCAGTTGCAATTGTGTTTTATAAGTGCCCCCCTTTCTGCCGATCACTGCCACGGTCGGCTTTTCGTTCCTGGTTAGTCTTGTTAATAGTTTGACAAAAATCTTTTTTACACTCCAAAAATTTCTTACCGGGTCGTAAAAGTTAGGGGTCTGGCCGTCGAGAAGGCCGGCTCAGCCCTGCTGCATATTCGTTTAGGTCGGGGTCCTTTTCCTTTTCTTACGCACCAGGCTTAGCACGCCTCCGAAGCCAAGCAGAGCTATTGTTGTTGGTTCCGGTACTTCCACAAGATAGTCCTGTTGTCCGTTGTAACTAAAGACCCGCAGGTCCGCCCTTGGACCGGTACCATCCAGAGAGTGCAGCATATAATTGGCCAAATCTGCATCGAGATACGCGGCACGGAAACCACGGTCACCCGGTGAGCCATCGACCGTAACATCCCAACCTAACGAGGTATTCGGAAGGTCCTCGTGGACTATCTCCCATACGGCCGCCCCAAAAGCCTCGGCCTTGATATTTTGCTGGTAGGTAAATGAACCGCTGCCCACCCAGGATGGGTCGAAGTACCTGCCCCAAAGCTCCTGCAGATATTTGGCCTTGGTCAGTCCCATTGTACCTTCTAAAAGTGTCGTTGGCACAGGTCCGTCTTGCGGCATAATCACATCGTACGTCAATGTGTTGCTTGAGACTATTTCCGCCCATTCAATACAGAAAACGCCAATCGGCCCGTCGGACCAGGTTTTTCCTTCATTCGTACCGTAGCTCTTCTCGAGCATATAAACTCCGGCGTAGCCTAAAGCATTTTCCTGGCCGGCAACCCAGGCCTCAATTAAGTCACTGGCTCCATGACCGGTAAATGCTATATCCACAGTACCAACAGGGGTGGCTGTTGCTGCGGACGGAAGAACCAGAACAGCCGATGCACAGAAAACTACTGATATTAACAGCTTCAACTTCATCATTATCCTCCCTCAATTAGTTAATCGGCGAGTGGTTAATTGGTGACTCGACAACTGTGCTCACCACTCACTACTCACCATTTAACTACTTAACTTGGGTGCTCAATTGGGGAAATTTGAGAACCCCCCATTCCGATTTTGATCACCCCCCGGAACTACTTATTACAAAAATAATTTTATCCTATTTGCCCGCAAAAGTCAAGAGTTTTTAGCATCAATACCGGCGGATGGATGAATTTTTATTGGAGTGTCCCCTGCCTGACCAAAAACAAAATAGTTTTAGGACTTAACAGCCTTGAGACCGAAAATTAGCTCGGTTTTTTTACGCTGAGCCTGTCCTGAGCCCAAAAGCCTGCCCTGCTTGTCCCGTACCAAATAGGCTCCTGCCGTCATTTGGTGCGGGAAGCGCAGCCGAAGGGTCGAAGGAATCGCGTTTTTTAGCTCAATTACTCAAACTGACCGTTTTTACTGTCATGCTGAGCAAAGCGAAGCATCTGGCCTATGAATGAGAATAAT
>CAZLIO010000617.1:0-2813 GCA_964559025.1 uncultured Pirellulales bacterium
ACAAGCTTCTACAACTGGGCAACTTTAGCTCACTTTAGGCACTTTCCTGATAACCGATTAACCACTCAAGGCTAATTTTTGAGTTGTTTTATATTTTGAGTGGGAATATTATATGGATACATACGTTTCTTACAGGCGTACTGCGTAGATACCCGGCAAGGTGCCGGGTGGAACTTAATTAAGGTTTTAATTAGGAGAACAGATTATGAGTAATGGAATACTGCCGAGTTACTTGAGTATGGCCAAGCCGAATCCGGCTGAGAACCGGACGCCCTGGTACAAGAGCACGGCCCCGGCGTACGCAGGCATATTCCTATGGGTAGTCTTCTATATGGAGATTGCCAATGGGACACTCTCTCAAGCCGGGCTGGGATTGAGCCTGCTGGGGCTGGTTATTGCAGCTCTTATCTGTCACTTTCTGTTTTATCTCGTACCCGGCCTTTACGGTATGAAGACGGGCTATCCACTCTATGTTGTGGGTTCCTCGACCTATGGCACAGCAGGCGGCTTTCTGATACCGGGTCTTTTGATGGGGCTGCTTCAGTTCGGCTGGCTGGCTGTAAACACCGCCGTCTCTACGGACTTTATTCTTCAGGCATTTGGGCAACCGCCCGCTAAAGATCCCGCGACTGGCGTTTTTACTGGCAGTGCGGCCTTCACGATTGTGGCAATCATTTGGGTTGCTTTAGCTGTCTTCGTTGCTCTCAAGGGCATTCAGTATCTTGGAAAAGTGTCGACATTTCTGCCAATTGTTCCACTTATAATGATTCTTATCGTCTTCTTCACGTACGTCGGCAGCGCAGGTGATTTCGAGGTAGCCGAGGGCGCCAAGCCTATTGTGGGCTTTTTGACAATAATAGCTATTGTTGTCGGCTTCTTCGCCACGGCAGGTGCGGCAGGGGTGGACTTCGGAATGGGTAACCGCAATGCAAAAGATGTCCACCTTGGCGGTCTTACAGGCATAGCTCTGGCAATTGTAATCGCTGGTGGTTTACCTCTTATCGCAGTGGCCGGCGCGCATGCTGCCAATCCGGATATGAAAAGCTTTGTATTTGACGCCGTTATACGAGCACACTTTTTATCGAAGGTTATGTTCATCCTATTTGCCATCGCGAGCTTTGCCCCGGCGTGCTTCTGCTCATTTATTGCCGGTAACAGTATCGGGACAATGTTCCCCAAGATGAACAAGACAGTGCTGGTTACAATAGGGGCCATTGTATCCATATTCTTGGCCGTCATAGGGTGGGCTGGAAATCTTGGAAGCGTTTTTGGGCTCATTGGAGCATCATTTGGGCCTATTTGCGGCTCGATGGCTGCGGATTACCTTTTGAGTGGCTGCAAATGGTCCGGTCCACGTAAAGGCATCAACTGGGCTGGGTATATTGCTTGGGCCGTCGGATTCATCGTTGCAATCCTTCCTAATCCGATGGTAGCTCCGGAGACGTTCAGCTTTATCACGCCGGCTCCGGTTATCGCCTTTGTGATTGGCTTTGTGCTCTATATTATTCTGGTCAAGGCCGGTCTCCAGCCGCCGGTGGTTGAAATGGCTGCCGCCCCAGCCCAAAGCGCACCACAAGAGGCACCGCTTCAAGAGACAGCAGGCGAAGAAAAGAAGGATTGAGTCCGGAAACTTTTTGAATTTGCTAAAATATTTCGACGAATCCATTAGTAAAGCAGGGATTCAGGAGCACTGAATCCCTGCTTTATTTTTTGTTGTTTTAACCAAATTTTAATTGAAGCTAAATATAGTATTAACAGCTTCTTAGGCGTGTGCTTACTGCGGAAAATGCCCTCTATGTTGTGCAAAGAAAAGAAAAAATATACTTTTGTTCGGCTTGACAACGTCATACATATAGGATATGATGCCCGCTTCGGTTTTGATACTGAAGTTTTGCAAAAGTCTTGTTAACAATTGATTGTGTCATCAATTACGTAGAATTGTGAATTTTTGAGGTTAAATGAAATGATGAAGAAAGATTTTGGTTCAATTGCGAAGGTTTGTGTTCTGGTATTTTTGGCGATATTTTTGTGCTTTGTACCGGCCTGCAAAAAATCCTCACCCCAGTCCGGTGGCGAGAGTTCTGATAAGCCGTCCGTCCGCACTGATACGCCTGTTGCAGAGAGTGCCCCCCCCGCCGAAATGGTGCCGATTGACATCGTGCTGCCCAAGCCGATGTTCGTGGGCACGCCGCAGGATACGAAAGTAGATAATCTTGAGAAGCCTTTAGGCAAGGAGCGTCCGCCGTTTTTGGCCCCGGCTGGAACGACAAATGTTGCTCTCGAAAAGACGGTGGCCAGCAGCGACGAAGAACCCATCATCGGTGAGATAGAATTGATTACAGACGGCGATAAGGAAGCCGCCGACGGCAGCTATGTTGAGTTAGGCCCCTTTGTGCAGAATGTTACAATCGACCTCGAAGCTATACATGAAATTTACGCCATTGTAGTATGGCATTACCATAAGCAGGCCCGGGTTTATTTTGATGTGATAGTGCAGGTTGCCGATGACCCCGATTTTATCACGAACGTCAGGACACTGTTCAATAATGACATTGACAACTCTGCAGGCATTGGTGTCGGCGAAGACATGCACTATACAGAAACCAACGAGGGCAAGCTCATCGACGCCAAGGGCATCAAGGCCCGTTATGTCCGCCTCTATAGCAACGGCAATACCAGCAACGATTTGAACCACTATATTGAGGTGGAGGTTTACGGCAAGACGGTAAAATAAGATGGCCAAAATTCTGGTAATTGGTTAATTGGTAATTGGTTAATTGATTACGGTAATCCCTCACACACCAGCTCACTAC
>CAZLIO010000618.1:0-2806 GCA_964559025.1 uncultured Pirellulales bacterium
CTGGCTGGCCAGACAAAGACTTGTACACACTGTGATCAACAGCACAGCTCTTAGGATGGTTCTATTATCTAATATCTGCTTGATTCGTTCCATTTCTTTTCCTTTCGCATATATCAGTCAGCCTGTAAATATAATCATCTTTTGAATCTTAGTCAAGTTGATTCACCAGCATTGCCTTGTCCCGGCAAAAACGACCTTTCAGATAAATATCACTTGTAACCGATACCGATCAAGAAATGCCCATCGCAAGGGAATAGCTCTTGAGCAACCGGATCCAATATGCTATAGTAAGGGGAAGTTCTACAACGGATTTCTGAATAGAATAGCTGGGCTGCAAGCGAGCGCAGCCTCGCATCTCAACTCTGAGGAGGTGAGCTATGCGTACAGTCATTGCATTAACGGGTGAAGAAAAGTTCTCCGGACAACATGAAACAGTCACAATGCCGTCTCTTCTTAAGGCTGTTTCAAAGAGCTGGATAAAAAAAACTGTGTTGGTTGCAATCCTGTTTTTTCTTACTTTTCATGTTAATACCATTTCTGCCGGTCAAAGTGTGCGGCGGTGGTGGAACAGCAATTGGAATTACCGCATCAGCCTCACGGTTGACGTGGGCAGCTACGAGCGAACCAAGAAACCTGTGGAGCAATACTTGAATCTCACTGCTCTGCTTAGGCGCATCGGACGAAGCGGCATTGTGATTGGAGACTCGCTGCGGGTAGTTGAATTTAACTCCGACGGGGATGTCATCGATGATCACGTACCCTTCCAGTATGATGCAATGACTGATACCTGGGGTAACCTGGTGTTCATACTCACAGGTACGACACCTACTGGAGCCCACCGGTACTACGATGTCTACTTCGACACTGCCGGTACGTTTACACCCGCCGCCGTCAGTACGCAAGTACAGTTGACTGATGATGTCATGGACGAAGGCCAGGCCAGCTACAGAATTGTTACGCAGAATGCCACGTACTTTTACCAAAAGGAAGCCGGTGGTTTCTCCAGTCTGCTGGATATCGATGGTAACGATTGGATAAACTTTCATCCATGGGGAGGCTCTGATGGTATCTACCGAGGAATTCCCAATTTGGTACACCCGGACAATATCTTCCATCCCGGCCACAAGAATTGTTCGAGCTCTATTCTTCATACCGGTCCGCTAAAAGTGACTATCCGCACAGTCTCTAACAACGGCCTATGGGAGTGCATTTGGGAAGTATATCCATATTATGCCCGAATGACATTGCTGAAGAAGGCGGACCAGAACTACTGGTTCTTATATGAGGGCACTCCGGGTGGCAAACTGGACCTAACAACAGACTTCAGCGTGCGATCAAATGGCGTAAGATTGCCGGTAGAGCAATCCTGGAGGGAGCAGGATATCCCCGCTCCGGAGTGGGTCTATTTTGAGGATTCAGTATTGGACCGCTATATTTACCTGGTTCATGAAGAGGATGATTCATTAAGCGATGATTTCTGGCAAATGCAATCGAACATGACGGTGTTTGGCTTCGGCCGCACTCAAAACGTAAACGACAAGCAATTGAGCGGCGTTCCAATGCATTTTACTATTGGTCTCGCTGACAACGCCATATTTGCTAACGCTAACATAGTAATTGAAGGCTCGTATCGGCCCGTGAACATCGCCGTCAGTAATCCCGTTGTATTGGCCGATTTCAGTGAAAACGGTACCGTTGACTCGGGTGACTTGGTCATCATATCTGACCATTGGCTAATAATGGGAGAGAGCCGCTCTGACATGAATCAGGACAATGCTGTTGACTTGAAGGATTTTGCCCGGTTCTCCAACTATTGGAATCCTGAACCGAAACCACCTGAGCTGCTGCAAGGATACTGGATGTTTGATGAAGGGACAGGGACCACGGTTGCGGACTCATCAGGTTTTGGCAATCATGGCACCATTAGGGGCGCTACATGGACGGCTTCAGGCAAGTATGGAGCTGCCTTGGAGTTTGATGGAACCGATGACTATGTCGAAATAAATGGCTATAAGGGTGTCCTTGGCACGCAGTCACGAACCGTGACGGCCTGGGTAAAGACAGGGGCAGACAGACACATGGACATCATATTCTGGGGTAATAACTCTATGGGTGAGCAATGGCTGTTTTCCACTACGGGCGCAGGTTCTCGATCTGAGCCGACCGGTGTCTTGAGGTTGAATGTCTTCAGCGGCTACATCACCGGTAGTAAAATAGTGACTAACGATCAACGGCACCACGTTGCAGCGGTGTTGGAAGATGATGGTTCGGCGGATGTCAGTGACGTTACGCTTTACGTTGACGGTGAGCCAGATACGGCCACGAAAATCGTCCCCCAGGCTATCCATACAACTATCGGCACCAACGTCAGGATAGGCTTTTCCAGCGACGGCACTGATAGATTTTTCGAGGGTTCAATAGACAGCGTCCGCGTCTATGAGCGAGCACTAAGTGGTACGGAGATTAGTGATATGTCCAAGGGGATACACGTGGATGCAGTTGACAGCGGCAGGTGGACCGAGCTTGGGAAAACCACAGCCAGAAGTGAAATCATTAAGAAATAACACCTACCTGAGTGTGGATAGGGAAAAAGAAAAAGCAGTGCGATTACTCGACACGTTTCACCGAGACGAAGTGCTGAACGATCCACGCGATTACAACTAACAATTCAATCAGTGTGAAACCTCCTGCAGTGTTCATGATATGCCCCTTGTTCTTTTGCATGAATCGATATTCTCCATTTGCGCGCGTTGAAAGCACGCTTGCATCTTTCAACCTTATATTACCAGAAGTCCCTTTGAATTTC
>CAZLIO010000619.1:0-2800 GCA_964559025.1 uncultured Pirellulales bacterium
AGATTCTTCACTCCGCTGCGCGGAGCCTGTCCTCGAGCGAAGCGAAGGGTTCAGAATGACAGTTTTTGTAACTTTTCAACAGAGCATGATAAGATATGGATAAATCGCAAGGTCAAGTCGAATTTAAAGATCTCCAGGTTGCCCATGCCGGGCAGGTTGCCGCGTTACATATTCAATGTATAAGCACCGGCTTTATCAGCTCTATGGGTATTGATTTCGTAACTTCTCTATATGATGCCATCGTTAAAAGCAAATCGAGCCTCGGCGTTGTCGCGGTGAGAAATGAGAAAGTAATCGGATTCGTTTCCTTTACAACAAATCTCAATAAACTGTACAAATCACTCATTCGAAGAAAAGGTCTTAAATTTGCGTTACTATTAGCAGGTAACGTCTTGTCCCTCAGGCGGATAAAAAAGATATTCGAGACCCTGTCTTACCCTGCCAGAATAAAAAAAATGAATCTGCCTTCAGCAGAACTGCTTTCAATCGCTGTCGCTCCAGAAGAGCGAAGAAAAGGACTGGCCGGCCAATTAATTGAAAAAGGCCTCCGACTTTATCGAAAAACAGGTGTCGATAAAGTCAAGGTCCTCATCGGAGCAGATAATAAGGCGGGAAATAAACTGTATCTAAAGAGTGGATTCGAGCTTATCGGGCAAATTGTAAATCACGGCGTGCTCAGTAATATTTATGTCGCCAAAACAGATTGATTTGGTTAATTTGTGAGTGGTTAATTGGTTAATTGATTAACTGACCGCTCACCACTCACTACTTACCAATTACCCATTTTCAAATAGCCCTTCTTCCAGACTACAATTCCTGAAACAACAAACACGATTACGTACACAATCAGAGCATATCGAGTTCTTATCTGGCTCATAACAAGACCAATCAGGGCATACATTGCAGCTAAACCATAGCAAATAGCAACGGTTTTTTTAAGGGGCATTCCTCTGTCAATCATCTGGTCGTATATATGCCCGCGGTCGGAAACGAACAACGGACGTTTATTTATGAATCGCCTAACAAGGGCAACGGCCGTATCGAGGATAGGCAGCCCAAAGACCACGACCGAAGCCATCCACCACCTTGGAATCTTCTCAGCAAACAAAATCATAAGGGCTGCCACTACAAAACCGAGCAGCATACTTCCGGCGTCTCCCATAAATATTTTGGCCGGATGGCGGTTAAATGGTAAGAAGCCACATACCGCACCGAGAAGTCCCAAACATATAATTACGCGCACCGCATCGCCGCCAACCTCGCTGAAACCCCAGGTGCCTAAATGAATCGCCAACAATAACATGGCAGCCGTGATTATCACTGTACCACCTGCGCAAAGGCCATCCAGACCGTCCAGAAGATTTAGCGAATTGCTTGCACCCAATACAAAGATAATGACAATCGGAATTCCCAAAATCACTTCAATATTTTCCGGGATTCTTGCCCCGACCAGAGAATAATACAGCGCCGGCCTTATGCCAACCAAAACTAAAACGACAGCAGCTACAATCTGGCCTAATATCTTCTGCCTGGGTCTTATGTCGAATATGTCATCCACCAGCCCGATAAGACATGCTATCGCCCCGCCGGCCAACACCGCCACAAGCCAGGTGAGCGGCAAGCGGAAATGCTCCTGGTCGCCAATGCAATAAATGCCTGTAAGTATGCCGACGGTCAGCCCGGCTAAGATGCCAACGCCGCCAAGATAGGCGACTGTTCCTTTGTGAGTTTTTACAAGGTTGTCAGGTTTGTCAACGATTCCAAACTTTAGTGCGATGCTCTTGCATAACGAGGTGGCAACTAAAGCCGAGATAAATGAAAACACCAGCACAGGCCAGAATTGTAATACCCAGCTTAGAGACCTTTCAGGGCCTATGAGATTGTCCAACATAGTTTCTATCCTCATATCTAAAGAATTCCTGGATCGGGAGCTGTTTGCAGATCTTACATAATCTACCGCATGAAGCAGAGACTGTCCAGACCAATCGCTATGGTGTTGACGTCGGGGTCCCATTAGGGTAAACTACTCGCAGTGAGGTCGCATGAGCCTTTTTAATACTTTTAAATACCGCTGAATCTTCCTCAATGATACAGTTTTCAATAAGCGCGGGATAAGTATGAGTTATTACGGTAATTTTAAACGTGGACTTGATATTTTCATTGCTTTAGCTGCGATGGTTATTCTGTCTCCGGTTTTGGTTGCGATAGGGATAACCATTAGGCTTAGCAGCAAAGGCCCTGCAGTATTCAAGCAACAAAGGACGGGGAAAAACGGCAGGCCGTTTGTCTTTTACAAGTTCCGCACAATGATACTCGATGTTGCCCCCTTTGGGCCGAGTCCGAAATCCGGCCAAGACCGGCGGCTGACAAAAGTCGGCAAGTTCCTGCGGGAATGCTCACTCGACGAGCTGCCGCAATTATTTAACGTATTAAAAGGGGATATGAGCATTGTCGGGCCTCGGCCTCTGTATCTTTCCCAGATACCCGAGTGGAACGAAAGACAAAAAAAACGGCTGCTTGTCAAGCCCGGCCTGACGGGTCTGGCACAAATCGGGGGCAGGGCTGAGCTCACACGCGAAGAAAAACTTGAACTCGACGTTAAATATGTGGAAACCGCCTCTTTTTTAGCCGATATAAGGATAATACTGGCGACTATTGTTCAGATATTCAATCGAAAGAACATCTACGAAAAAAGGTACTCAAAAACCGAATACACCCGGAGTCAAGATACTTAAATAGTAAGTGGTTAATTGGTGAGTGATTAATTGGTTATCTGGAAAGTGCCTAAAGTGAGCTAAAG
>CAZLIO010000620.1:0-2799 GCA_964559025.1 uncultured Pirellulales bacterium
CATGGAAGGTCTTGGACACACGGTAACGTATTTTGATGACAACGAGAACGAAGCGGATACCGAGGTCGCTGCTGCTGCCGCAGATTTGGTCTATATTTCCGAATCGGTAGGCTCGGCTAATATCAGGACCGAAATCACAGAAATTGAAACTCCCATGATCGTCGGCGAGATGTGGGGTTGGGATGAAATGGGTTTGACATACGGCGGTGGCGCAGACGAGAATACAGTCACTGCAGATGTAGAGATTGTTAATCCCGGACACTATCTGGCCGCAGGTCTCAGCGGGACCGTGGCCGTTCTCACTGAAATTACTGGTGTTCTCGGTGATTGCCATCTTGGCAAGGGCATTGCAGGCGAAGAGGCCGCGGTCATTGCGAAAACCACATTAGCTGACGGCGAGACTTACGATGTTATTTTTGTTTACGAAAAGGGAGCTCCTCTGCCTGTAGCTCCGGCAGACGGCAGTCCTCAGTTTGCAGCGGACATCCGTGTTTGTTTCGGCTTTCACGAGTGGTGCGATCCTTTATTTAATGAGAACACTTATGCACTGTTTGAGGCGGCGATTAACTATGCGCTGGGCACGACCGGGCCGCTGACGCAGGCCAGGAGCCCCCGTCCGCGTGACGGCGCTATAGATGTGCCACAGGATGCGGCTCTTAGCTGGGGGCCGGGAACCTATGCCGACAAGCATGATGTGTACTTCGGAACAGTTTCCGACGATGTCACCGAATCCAGCAGGACCAATCCGCAGGATGTATTGGTCGGCCAAAACCAGGATGATACTACTTATGCTCCCCCCGGCCTTCTCGAATTCGGCCGGAGTTATTACTGGCGGATCGATGAGTTCAATGATGCCGAGCCGAATAGTCCGTGGAAAGGCAATATGTGGAGCTTTACGGTAATCGACCATTTTATCGTAGACGATTTTGAGGACTACAACGACTATTCACCCGACATTATATATGAAACGTGGTTAGACGGTTGGGAGGTCGAGGCAAACGGTTCTACTGTTGGCTATCCTGACCCTCCTGCTGCCGAGCAAGATATCGTCCACGGTGGCGAGCAGTCAATGCCTCTTTTCTATGACAATAGTGGCACGGCAAATTATTCAGAAGCTGAACGTTCGTTTAGTCCCGCGCAGGACTGGACCAGAGAAGACGTTGGGATATTGTCGCTGTGGTTCAGGGGACATCCGGCGTATGTAGGCAGCTTCACTGAAGGTCCGGCTGGAACTTATACGATGACCGCCTCGGGCACGGACATCTGGGATAACTCTGACGAGTTCCACTTTGCCTGGAAGCAGGCCTCCGGTGCCGCCTCGATTTCAGCAAAGGTCGAAAGCGTAGAGAGCACAGATCCTTTTGCCAAGGCCGGCGTTATGATTCGTGATACGCTTGAGGCGGACTCGGCCAACGCCACACTGCTCATTACCCCTGAAAACGGGGTCCGGTTCCAGTTTCGCAACACCACCGGCGGTATCACGGACAGGTTTTTCGAAGAAGGCATTACCGCTCCTCAGTGGGTAAAATTAGAGCGTACAGTAGGCGGACTTGTCAGGGCCTATTACTCAGCGGACGGCAGCACGTGGACACAGTTGAATCTGACGACGGTCTCCATGAATACACCTATGTACATAGGCTTAGCGCTGACCAGCCATAACACTGCTCTAACGTGTGAGGCCAAATTCTCCAACGTTACCAGTGATGGTACGGGCCAGTGGGTCAACCAGGACATCGGGATGCTCAGTAATGAGGCTGAGCCGATGTATGTGTCTGTAGAAGACGGCAGCGGCACGTCTGCTACGGTGTACCACGATGACCCCGATGCAGCATTGATAAACACGTGGACGGAATGGAATATCGGCCTGCAAGAATTCAGTGACGCCGGCATTGTTCTGACCGATGTCAGCAAACTGTCTATCGGCTTTGGCGATGCGGAAAATCCGCAGCCTGGTGGTTTGGGTCTGGTGTTCTTTGACGACATTCGGCTGTATCTCGACAGTCTTCTCCCGTCGGTTATCACGATCAGTCCGGTTGATACTTTTGAAGCGACCGGCGACAACGGCACGATAGTCTCAATTAATGGTGTTGCCGTTGCTGATCTGATTCTCGGGACAACGACATTTGCCGGTGACCCGAAGCATGCGGATTTCCCACCTGAGGATGCAGACAACTTTGATCTAAGTGTTGGGGCCAGTGCCGACGATCAGGCCTACGTGCAAACCATGTTTGCTATGCCGGTTACTACTATCTTCATCATCGAGAAGGGCGGCAACGACACAGGCTATATGCAGTCTTTAGATGAGAAGGGCGAGCCGCTTGATGAGCCGGCTCCATTTTTACCTGCTGACTTTAAGGATACAGGCCTTATAGGAGTTCAAGGTCAGAAAGTCGCCGCTGCCGTTATTGCGCTGGAGGTTCCGGTTTATGGTATTAGAATCCTCCCGCCGGACGACAAGGTCTTAGGCTTTGACCCGACCAGCGTTTCGGGCGTCCCCGCTCAGTAACCTGTATGAGGTTATTGTCACTCAAGTATTTTGCTGAGTCGGGAGATTTTCCTTGACGGGAAAGCGGCTGATTTGGTATAAACGAGAATAGTAAACCCTGTCTCTGCCGCAGGGGCTGGGTAAAGCTTGTGCTTGCTCAATCAGACATCTGTGGATTTGAGGTCATCCAGCCTGTCTCGGCTTGGCTCGTCAAGGCCGAGCGGGTCGGAGCGGGGCCGAGCCAAGACGGGCGGGCAAAATTCTTGCCGGGCTGCGGCGGGCTCCGCCCCGACGAGTAGTTTTCCGAATAGAGG
>CAZLIO010000621.1:0-2785 GCA_964559025.1 uncultured Pirellulales bacterium
CAGGATATTTAACGTCTGGATAGACGGATACGGCATTCCGACAAATGGC
Organism: uncultured Pirellulales bacterium; assembly: GCA_964559025.1. GTDB lineage: Bacteria > Planctomycetota > Phycisphaerae > Sedimentisphaerales > Anaerobacaceae > NIOZ-UU13. The sequence goes on from CAZLIO010000621.1 coordinate 50, forward strand.
TCTCTCGTTGGTTATGAGAATCCTCCATTCGCCGAGCAAACTATCGTTCACAGTGGTAACCAGTCGATGCCATTATTCTACGACAATAGTGTTGGGTATTCTGAGGCAACTTTAACGCTGACTTATCCGCGTGACTGGACTGAGAATGGTGTCAGCACTTTATCTATTTGGTTCAGAGGCATTTCGGCTAATGCTGCTGAGACGTTGTATGTTGCTCTCAACGGCAATGCGATCGTTACTAATGATAATCCTGATGCAGCACAGGTAACTACCTGGACGGAATGGACTATCGACTTGCAGGCCTTTGCAGACCAGGGCGTGAACCTGATTAATGTCAATACGATTTCCCTTGGTCTTGGTAACAAGAACAATCCATTGGCCGGAGGTTCGGGTACGATGTATTTCGATGATATTCGTTTGTATCCTCCGCCGCCGGAACCGGCACCCTAAGCCGTGTGATTTAGTTGGCAATTAGAATTGCGTGGTCGATATATTAGATTTGCATCAATTCGGGGCTTATACCGAATCGGTATAGGCCCCCTTGTTTTAGAGCGATATAGAAACTTAGGGCACGAAGAGAGCGCAGTGGACACCTATGAAGAGCTCAAAGTCAAATACTAAAATCTCTGTTGCCACAAAAATTTTCTTTTATGCATCCTGTTACGATATAAGCCAAGTTTCGTAGCTTATCTGAACAGCTTTTCGACTTCACGATGCAATCATAATGGACATCATGAACCTGCTTATGTCATGGTTAATCATCGTAAACCACAAGAAAGAACAAAGAACACAATAAAAAAAAAATGAATTTTTTGAAACCTTATGCTCATTTGCCACGACTAAACAATAAAAGAAGACTAAAAACTGGCAATGAATGAAAGAAAACAATACAGGTCCGGTCGTAAACCGGATTCCTGAACAATGTGAAAACTTCTTGGAAAGAGTAAATTTGTAACACTATGATTCTCAAATAACCAAAATTCCATCCAGAAAGGAGAACAAAAAAATGAGAAAATTCATCACATTTACAACAGCAGCGATTGTCTGGACGCTATCCATGCTAAGCATCGCCTGGGGAACTTCCGATTCTACAGCGGAGTCACAAAACATAACCGGAAAATGGCTGGGAACCATTACCTTCGGTACCACTAAATTACGTATAGGGTTCGAGATAGCGGAAATAAAAGACGGTGAATACGACGCGTCTATGCGCAGCATCGACCAGTCAGGCGTGGGCATTCCGATAAGTGCTGTTAAGTTGAACGGCGACATTGTGCGTCTGGAAATAGACGCCATTCGCAGCGCCTACGAAGGAAAGTTCACTGCCGACGGTAACACGATCGAGGGAAACTGGCTTCAGCATGGTACCACCACACCACTTGTAATGAAGCGCGTGGACAAGTTACCAGAAATCATCCGCCCTCAGACCCCGAGGAAACCCTACCCGTACATCGAAGAGGAGGTAGCTTACGAGAACCAGTCGGCGAATGTCCGTATTGTGGGCTCTCTTACCCTGCCGAAAGAGAAAGGCCCATTCCCTGCTGTTCTGCTCATAGCAGGATCGGGCGCCCTGGACCGAGATGAAACGATAAGCTACCACAAGCCGTTCCTCGTGCTTGCCGATCATCTGACCCGCCGGGGCATAGCCGTCCTGCGTGTGGACAAGCGTGGCGTCGGCGAGTCTACCGGAGAAAAGCCGGTTGGAGACTACACCAATACAACGCTTCTGGACTTGGCGGACGACGTCCTCGCAGGCGTTGAATACTTGAAAAGTCGTAGGGAAATTGATCCGAAACGCATCGGCCTGCTCGGGCACAGTGAAGGTGGTGTGATTGGCCCCATCGTGGCTTCACATTCGTCGGACGTGGCATTCCTCGTGATGCTTGCAGGGCTGGGACAGAATAATGGGGATATCATCATTTTCCAGAAGTGTTTAGCTGCAAAAGAGCGTGGTGCGGACGAGAGCACGCTCGCGCTGATGCGCTCGTGGTACAAGCGGGTTTATGCTTTAGTGGCTGAGGACGCTGACCGTGCAACCGCGGAAAAGAAAATCCGCGTGCTGCACGCCACTTTGACTGATGACGAAAAAAAGAAGGTTGGCTGGCCGGATCACGAGCTGAACCTTGAAATTGCGGGCCAGCTCAGGCCTCACTGGCGGCATGATTTACGGCATGACCCATGCGCAATTCTCAAGCAGGTTCGATGCTCCGTTCTCGCCCTCGGCGCGGAATTGGACAGGAAGGTCCCCGCCAAAGAAAATCTGGCTGGAATTGAGGAAGCGCTGAAGGCCGGCGGCAACACACGGTTCACTGTCCGAGAATTCCCGGGGATGAACCACGGATTCCAGACCGTATCGCCCGACCACACGCCGGGCAAGGCGTCGGACGGAGAGACGATGTCTCCCCTTGTCTTGCAGACCATCTCCGACTGGATTATCGCGCAGACTAGTACTGCCGAGGAAAATGCTCGGTTTTTTTGGAAACATCGTCGTCATACCGATGTTGAATCACTGGATGGATGGGCGTGGATTCGGTTATTCCTTCTTGGACCGAGCGAATCGGTTGGACGATGTTGTGCCGATGCTTGCCGACGCGGAGTGTGTACCGCGTGCGGGCCCGCTATCGGCTGTGCCGTTGAAACCTTTTAATCAAGGAGAAAAGAAATGAGAAAGACAACTGCTTACTTACTGGCTCAACTGATTTCGTACATGGGTGTTGTGATTCTGTGCACAATTCC